>NZ_GL882835.1:0-3585 GCF_000195655.1 Klebsiella sp. MS 92-3 | reverse complement strand
TGCCTCATCGCTAACTTTGCAACAGTGCCCGTTTTTCCGATGTGCCGAAATGCCCGCTTACCAGGGTGTGCAGCTCATTCAGAATATAATCATACATCTGATAATGCGCTTTCCACGGCTCCTGTGTGGCATTGACATAAAACCCGGCACCCTGGCCGAGATCGTACTCTTTATCATCCGCCACCTGACTGCCGCGCGGACTGGTATCCGGCGCGACAATCACCAGGCCGTGTTCCGCTGCGTAACGCTGTGCCCCGGCTTTGGTGATAAAATTCTGCTCGTTGCAGGTCAGCCCGGAAAGCCAGTACAGCACAGGACATTTCTCTGTTTTTGCCTGCGGCGGCAGAAACACGGAAAAAGTCATCGGCGTGCCGGTCACCGCAGAGTGGTGACGCCAGACTTCCTGGCTGCCGCCGAAACAGACGTGATGTTCAATCCGTTCCATAGTATCTCCCTGAATACGTTATCAGTAATGAATGACTGTGCGGATGGATTTGCCGTCGTGCATCAAATCAAAAGCTTCATTGATTTTATCCAGTTCCATGGTGTGCGTGACAAACGGCGCCAGCTCGATTTTGCCGCTCATGGCATCTTCCACCATTCCCGGCAACTGGGTACGCCCTTTCACGCCGCCGAACGCCGTGCCTTTCCAGACCCGGCCGGTCACCAGCTGGAACGGACGGGTTGAAATCTCTTTTCCGGCACCCGCCACCCCGATAATTACCGACTGCCCCCAGCCACGGTGCGCACTTTCCAGCGCCGACCGCATCACATTGACATTGCCGATACATTCAAAGGTATGATCCACACCCCATTTGGTCATTTCGACCAGCACCTGCTGAACAGGTTTGTCATAATCATTGGGATTAATGCAGTCTGTGGCGCCGAACTGTTTTGCCAGCTCAAACTTGGATGGATTGGTATCGATGGCAAAGATGCGCCCCGCTTTTGCCTGACGTGCGCCCTGCACCACGGCCAGCCCGATACCGCCGAGGCCGAATACCGCCACAGAATCCCCTTCCTGTACCTTCGCGGTATTGTGTACCGCGCCGATCCCGGTGGTCACGCCGCAGCCGAGCAGGCAAACCTGCTCCGCATTGGCCTGCGGATTGATTTTCGCCAGTGATACTTCCGCCACAACGGTATATTCGCTGAATGTCGAGCAGCCCATATAGTGATAGAGCGGCTGACCGTTATACGAAAAACGGCTGGTGCCGTCCGGCATCACGCCTTTGCCCTGGGTTTCGCGGACGGCAACACAGAGGTTGGTTTTACCGGAGGTACAGAAATCACACTCGCCGCACTCGGCGGTGTACAGCGGGATCACATGGTCGCCCGGTTTCACACTGGTCACGCCCTCACCGACCTCAACCACCACCCCGGCACCTTCATGGCCGAGCACCACCGGGAACAGACCTTCCGGATCATCACCGGAAAGCGTGTAGGCATCGGTATGGCATACCCCGGTGTGACTGATTTTCACCAGCACTTCACCTTTCTTCGGCGGTGCCACATCAATTTCAACAATTTCAAGGGGTAAACCCGGCCCGAAGGCGACTGCTGCGCGTGATTTCATAACGGTTCCTCTGTGTCTGAGGCTTATCATGGCAGGCGATAAGCACGAATGCCGTCCACCATACCGCACAACAGCGCTGCCTGTATAGCGCCGGTCAGCAGGTGGCCGCCACCGGTGCCGGTTTTCTGATCAGCAGACAGATTGCCAGCAGCAGACCGTACAGTGCCGTGCCAATCAGCCACACCGTACCGTCCGCACTCTGCTGTGTCTGACTGAAAATAAAAGCAAACAGCAGCGGGCCCGCCACGCCGGTCAGATTGGTCAGGCTGACCAGCACACCCTGTAGTTTTCCCTGATTTGCCGCCGATGCCCCGGCAGAGATAATGCCCTGCAATGCAGGCAGTGCAATTCCGCCGCCTGCCAGCAGGATCAGGACCGGATACACCATCCATCCGGAAGTGATAGCAGACATCAGTAAAAACGCGGTGGCATCGGCAATAAATCCGGCGAAAATAATGGTTTTCTCACTCAGCCGTTTTGCCAGCGCCCCGGCAACCACCGCCTGAAACAGTGCATGCATCGCCCCGAGTCCCGCCAGTGAAAAACCGACCGCCGCGCTGTCCCAGGCAAAGCGGCTCTCCGTAAACAATACCCAGACAGTGGCCGGGATCTGCCCGATAAGCTGCGCGGTAAAAAAGACAAACAGCAACAGCGCCAGAGGTTTAAGCAGTGTGATAAAGCTGATACCTGCGCTTTCTTGTTTCTGCTCCGCCGGTTTTTCTTCTGTCTGTACCGCCGGTTTAAAGATAAAAAAGACCATCAGAAAGGTGCAGGCATTCAGTATTGCCGCAATGACAAACGGCAGATGCGGTGAGATATCCCCCGCCAGTCCGCCGATAGCCGGCCCGGCAATCAGCCCGGCACCAAAGGCCGCACCGAGACGGCCGAACCAGGCGGTACGCTCGCTGACCGCCGTGCTGTCCGCCACTACCGAAGCCGCAACCGCGCCGGTGGCACCAGTGATCCCGGAGATAATCCGCCCGAGATACAACATCCACAGCACATTGGACAGTGCCAGCAGTGTGTAATCAAACGCGGCACCCGCCAGGGATAACAGCAGCACCGGTCTGCGCCCCAGCTTATCTGACCATCTGCCCAGCAGCGGAGCAAAACAGACCTGCATCACCGCATACAGCGCCAGCAGAATGCCGTAATGGTTTGCCACATCCGCTTCCGGGAGATATTCCCGCAGCAGTGACGGTAATACCGGCATGATCAGACCAATTCCCATCGCGTCCAGCAGTGTAATCACCAGCGCGATGACAGCGGGTTTATTCATTTTTCAGATCCTGTGTTAATTCCCTATCATTGATAGAGTTGGAATATATCCCTATCAATGATAGAGTGTCAATCTGAAAATCGGAGGAGACGGTCATGGCACGGCTGAACAGAGAATCGGTTATTGATGCGGCACTGGAACTGCTGAATGAGACAGGGATTGACGGGCTGACGACCCGCAAGCTGGCGCAGAAGCTGGGAATAGAACAGCCGACACTTTACTGGCATGTGAAAAATAAACGGGCGTTACTGGATGCGCTGGCGGTGGAGATCCTGGCGCGTCATCATGATTATTCACTGCCTGCGGCGGGGGAATCCTGGCAGTCATTTCTGCGCAATAATGCAATGAGTTTCCGCCGGGCGCTGCTGCGTTACCGTGACGGGGCAAAAGTGCACCTCGGCACCCGCCCTGATGAAAAACAGTATGATACGGTGGAAACCCAGTTACGCTTTATGACAGAAAACGGCTTTTCACTGCGCGACGGGTTATATGCGATTTCAGCGGTCAGTCATTTTACCCTTGGTGCCGTACTGGAGCAGCAGGAGCATACTGCCGCCCTGACCGACCGCCCTGCAGCACCGGACGAAAACCTGCCGCCGCTATTGCGGGAAGCGCTGCAGATTATGGACAGTGATGATGGTGAGCAGGCCTTTCTGCATGGCCTGGAGAGCCTGATCCGGGGGTTTGAGGTGCAGCTTACGGCACTGTTGCAAATAGTCGGTGGTGATAA
>NZ_GL882834.1:86942-103926 GCF_000195655.1 Klebsiella sp. MS 92-3 | reverse complement strand
TACCAACGATGATTATAATAAATATCTGCAAATAACAGGGGTAAAAAAAGCACCCATCCATATTTTTTTAAAAAATTATCCATCCTTGCAAAAAGGAGATTATTCTGTTGGTGTTACCTGGCAACAGGCAAAAGGCTATTGTCAGTGGTTAGGTAAGGAGTCTGGTAACAAGATTGATTTACCAACAGAGGCGCAATGGGAATATGCAGCAAGATCCAGAGGTCAATATTTTCAGTTTCCAACAAATAATGGTGAGTATTTACCTGGAAAAAATGTTCCGGGTAAAGATGAATTAGATAAATATACAGATGGTTTTGGTTTCCCATTTTACCCAGTAGGCAAATATCCCCCAAATCCCCTGGGTCTGTATGACATGGGACTTAGTGGCTCAGAATGGACCAATGACTGGTATGCGTCAGATTATTACTCTCATTCTCCGGTAAACGATCCCCAGGGACCTGCGCAGGGTACTAAAAAAGTCCTGCGTGGATATATTGGCGGCGACAGACAGTACGCTTTAACCATGTTCAGGCAATCAAAATTGCCAGTTCCGAAGATCGATAAAGACGATGACTATGAAAAATATGGTGTTGGCCCGCAGTATGTCTTTCGTTGTGTCGTTAATAAATAATGTGTGATGCTATCTCTTATTTTAACCGAATCAGAATGCTCAACGAATATTCGGCTGAACCGGATAGGATATTTAATCTACGCCGGATTTCCTGATGTCAGAATATCTTGCCATGATTGATGACCAGCACCCGACGGGGATAATGACTGCCTGATGCAATGGCTGAGGTGATAAGATGAGAAAATTAATCGTAGTTGCTTCTGTTGCCGCCAGTTTACTGCTCGGGTGCGATCAGGGAAATACCACCGGGAGTGAAAAAGCAGCTAAAGCACTTGTGGATAAATCGGTCTCTAATATGGTCCCTGTTCAGGGTGGTGAGTTTTTAATGGGTGATTTTGGTCCATTAGTTGGTGAAAAATTACTTTTCAGCATACAACAGGATGATAAAACTTTACATAAGGTTATTTTAAGTGATTTTTCGATATCAAAATATAAAGTCACCAACGATGATTTTAATGTTTATTTGAAAGTAACAGATAAAAAAAATCCACCTGTGGATATACTGGCAAAACGTCATCCTTCTCTGCTAAAGGGGGATTATCCTGCAGGTGTTATCTGGCAACAGGCAAAAGATTATTGTCAGTGGTTAGGTAAAAAATCCGGTAAAAAAATTGATTTGCCGACAGAGGCACAATGGGAGTTTGCAGCAAGATCCAGAGGTCAGTATCTTCCGTTTGCTACTAACAATGGTGAGTTTTCACCAGGAAAAAATGTCCCCAGCCAGGATGAACTGAATAAATACACTGATGGGATGGGGCTTCCCATTTATCCAGTAGGTAAATACCCATCAAATCCCTTAGGCCTGTATGATATGGGACTGAGTGGTTCAGAATGGACCAATGACTGGTATGCAGAAGATTATTACTCCCACTCTCCGGTAAAGAATCCTCAGGGACCAGAGCAAGGGACCAAGAAAGTGTTGCGTGGGAATGTTGGCGGCGACAGACAGTACGCATTGACTATGTTTAGACAATCTGCTTCACCACTCCCAGAAGAAGTTGATGGTGACTATGAAAAATATGGTGTTGGTCCGCAGTATGTATTTCGTTGTGTCGTTAATAAATAATGTGTGATGCTATATCTTATTTTAAAAAATCGGTGGCGTTCAACATATAAGGTTTTTTTCTAATGGATGGTAAAATCATGTACAGTAGTGAAATTATTTCATCGTCATCAACGATGATTGTCAACGGAAAAGGTGGTGCTCATTAAAAATCTGAAAGAAGAAATGTTAAGGTTTGAAGATGAAGCCAAAACTGACTGGCTGTTTCCTAATCCTATGCCGTTTGGTCTGGAACGAGTTATGATTCACCAGTGGGTGCGGGCTTATCTAGGATTTCCGATGGTTTACGTTGAAGCAAAAATTGTTATGACTGCTTATAGGGGGGAAGAGATATATACCTTACCTATACCTCATCAAAATAGTTCTGTCGGATTTACCTATAACAATGATTTATTTTCAGAAACCGTGACTTTTTATCCACTGGAGCGAGAAAAGGAGATTCATATTGCGCTGGAGAAAAAGCGACTTGGTGGCAAATGAATATTGATATCGAACACTTGTGAAGCAATTAGGTAAACCTTATCAGGATATTTATGAACAAGGTTTAATTCCCTACAAAACAAAACCAACGATTACTGTTAGTGATGATATTTTCAGGCTGGATATGAGGCGAGAAAGAATATTTTCATCTTTTATAAATAACCAGAAAAAATCTTGAGGAAGTGACTTTGCGGTTAGAAGATGAAAATAAAACGGCTTGGTTATTTCCTAATCCGCTGCCTTTTAGTCTTGAACCAGTAATGACGCAGCGATGGATGCGCGAACGCTTTGGATTTCCCATAGGTTATGGCGAACGCAAAATGATAGGGAGCAATAGTCGTCATATTAGCGAGGTATACCCACTGTTGCCACCTAATCAGAAAATGTCTGTTTTATTTGCTTATAATTCTGGTTATTTTGTTGTTAGTGTGTTTTTTATTGTATAGAGCATGCAATAGAAATTAAGGCGACTTTCACGAGTATAAGGTCGTCTGGCAATTGGCGTTCGAAGTGAAAAATTATTAATGTAGGGGATATCACCTGGGGGAAGAAGTATGTATTAAGTAAAGAGAGGTGTGCAGATATTCCAGATATTATTTTATGTTTATTATTCTTCCTTTGACAGGAGTCGCCGGTTTTTATCTGTTATTAAATGTTATTGCCTCACTCTTTAGGTTGAAATAGATGCGATTGAGTATTCTAATTAATAATTACTGTATCGCTGATATATAAAAGGAAATTCAATGTCCAAAGATTTTGTATTACTCGGCGATAAAACCACGCACGGCGGTGCTGTTATTTCCGCATCTTCCACCATGATTGTAAATGGAAAGCCCGTAGCGCTGGTGGGGGATAAAGTCAGCTGCCCGATTCCGGGACATGGCACTAATGCCATTATTGAGGGATCGCCGGAATGGTCTTCCGATGGTAAAGCCATCGTGGTCGATGGCTGCAAATGTCAGTGCGGTTGCCAGGTGATTTCCGGCGCGCCGGAATGCGCGATAGGATAAAAAATGGGCTGGGTACGAACAAAAGCATTGACCATGGAGCAGCCATCGGCTCCTTCACTGACCCGATGGCTGTTTGCCGGTGTACTGATGGCGATTATCGGTGTCCTGCTCTTTATCCTCCATGCCTCCGGCACCGTAAAAATTATCTCAGTGATAAATATCTGGTGGGTATCCCTGATGCCTGCAGGATGCTGGTTGCTGATTTTTTGCCTGCGTTGCTACCTGTGGGACAGGGATCTGAAAGCTCATCAGTTCTTGCTGAAAGAGGCGGAATACGGACAGCAGAGGTGGGAAGACTGGGCCGGGCGCTGGCTGGCCGTTCTGAGCAGTGCAGTGCTGTTGCCGGATCATATTTCTGCGGCGCATTGGGGGAGTGAGCGGCCTCAGCAATACGGACTTGCCCGCAGCATTAATTACCTTCCGGCAGAAGAGCCCGTGCAGTTGAGTGCGATGCATGCGCTGCTGACCAGTATAGAAGAGCGCGTGCAGTGCCTGCCGGAAGAGCTACCGCTGTATGTCACCCTGATCACGGATAATCCCTCGCCTGAGCTGACCAGCAGTTTCAGTAATCTCTGGAAAGAACACATTCCTGGCCGCGCCGTGCCTGATGATATTACCGTTACCGGCTCATTCTCACTGTCGGAAGTGGAGGAGCGCCTGAAGCAGCCTGTACTGACGGTCAATTTACTCCTGGTCATCCAGCTCAACGGTGGTACAGCATACTCCGACGGGCTGGCCGTGCTGCTGCTGACCAGCGATGATGTGGCGCAAAAATACCATCTGCCGCACTCATCACGGCTGTTACGTCCTATGCCCTTAGATATGACGAACTTTGAAGACGATATCACCCTGTTTCTGGAAACCCAGACTGTAGCCTGCCAGACGCCCTCCGTTATCGGGGACGCAAAAAAATGGACGGAAAGAAGCGCCGCGCTTATCACGCAGGGCGGCAAAATGCATACCCCATGGAAAGCTGAAGATATCGCGCTGCTGGAAAAATGGTGCGGTATTCCGGGACCCGCAGCGCCCTGGCTCCTGACCGCGCTGGCAGCCGATCTGGTCAGCCTCCGTAAACAGCCCCTGCTGGCGTTATTTTCCAGCGAACAGGAACATTTTATCAGTACCATCACCCCAGGGAGTGAAGATGAATATACCGGGTAATGGCCTGGGCCGGTTTGGCCTGGCCGGGCTTACGTTGGCCGGGATGGCTGCAATATGGTGGGGGATCACCCGCTATGGCGGCATGCTGAATATCAATACGCGGGGCGAGCAGGTACTGGCGTTTGTCCAGGTCTGTCTGGCGTTGGTATTTGTTTTTTACCTTCCTGCAATGTCCCGCCGTGTGAAGGAGAGTTTATATCGCCGGCAGTCGCAGCAGGACAGCGTCTTACCCGGCGAAGAAGGGCGCGTGTTGCTGACACCTCCCCGTAATATTACGGTTAGGGAAATTCGCCATACACTACGCTATCAGTACGGGCGCTCCTGGCCCCGAAAAATCCGTATTCTGCTGATAATTGGCTCACTCAGAGACGTAGAACAACTGACCCCAAAGCTCACGCAGGAACTCTGGCAGGAAGATCAGGGTACATTATTGCTGTGGGGGGGTGACCCAAGTGCAGCGGTAGATAACGACTGGTTCACAGCGCTGCGTAAACTGCGTTATCGTCCGGCTGATGGCATAGTGTGGGTAACATCGGGCTTTGACGGCGTTTTGACAACGATGAACAGAACGAAGCCCAGGCTCACGCCAGATGAAATGGACAGTGTGTCTCACTCTCTAAAGCTACGCTACGAAGCTCTTGGCTGGAAACTACCCCTATACGTCTGGTCGCTGTATGAGGGGGGCAACGAAAAAAATGGACGTATCACTCAGCCTGTAGGCTGCCTGTTACCTGCAGGTTGTACGCCGCAAATAGTTGCCGAACAGTTCACTGCCCTGGCGTCGTTACTGATAGAGCAGGGCATCCAGCAGATATGCGGGCAACCACAGCACAATTTTTTACTCGCGCTGGCCGATCAGTTGACCCGTAAACCGGAAACGGTGACGGAGCCGTTATCGGTATTGCTTAATCCTTACCGCCCGCAGCCGCTGGCCGGGGTGGTATTTAGTGAGGCGTCAGTAGAGGCTGGTCGCAGTGTCCGTCATCACTGGGGACGGGATAACCGCTGGGAAACGATACCAGACTCAGTGCTGTGGTTGCCAGCCGGTCTACGTCCGCGCAAACAGGGAGTCAACTGGATGCGTGGGATGAGCGTGGCCGCCGCCGCCCTGATGTTACTCTGGGCCGCCTCAATGACAGTCTCTTTTATCGCCAACCGCCACCTGGTGGCGATCGCACAGCAGCAGGTGCAGCAGGCCTCGGCGGGAAAACAGCCGCTGGCCGTACGCCTGCATGCGCTCTCCGCGTTACAGAAAACGCTTTCTCAACTGGAATACCGCTCGCAGCACGGAGCGCCGTGGTACCTCCGCGCTGGCCTCAGTCAGAACGATGACCTGCTGGCGGCGCTGTTCCCGCGCTACGGGGAGATGGCGCAACCGCTGCTGCGCGATGCGGCGGCGCATCATCTGGAAGAGCAGCTCACCGCCTTCGTGCAGCTGCCGCCGGACAGCCCACTGCGTGAGAAGATGACGAAGACCGCTTACGGACAACTGAAACAATATCTGATGTTGACCCGCCCGGAAAAAATGGACGCCGCGTGGTTCGCCACTACGCTAATGCAGGACTGGCCGCAGCGCTCAGGCATCGCCGACGCCGTCTGGCAGGGCAGCGGCCCTTCGCTGCTGGCATTTTATGCCGCCAGTCTGGTGTCGCATCCGCATTGGCGTCTGCCTGTCGATGACGGTCTGGTCAGCCAGGTGCGCACACGGTTAATTCGCCAACTGGGCCAGCGCAACAGTGAGTCCACGCTTTACCAGAAGATGCTCGCGCAGGTGGCGAATCAGTATGCCGATATGCGCCTGGCGGATATGACTGCCGACACCGATGCTTCGCGTCTGTTCAGCACTGATGAGGTGGTGCCGGGAATGTTTACCCGTCAGGCCTGGGAGCAGGCCGTGCAGCCGGCCATTGAGAAAGTGGTCGCGGAACGCCGCGATGAAATGGACTGGGTGCTGAGCGATACGAAGCAGACTGCCGCGCAGTCGACGTCGCCGGAAGCTCTGCGAGCCAGGCTGGCGGAGCGTTATTTCGCTGATTTCAGCGGCGCCTGGCTGGATTTCCTCAACAGTCTGCGCTGGCAGCGCGCGGCGACCCTCTCCGATGCTATCGACCAGCTGACCCTGATGGCCGATGTGCGCCTGTCGCCGCTGGTGGCGCTGATGAACACCCTGAGCGTGCAGGGGCGAACCGGCCAGACCGGGGAAGCCATCGCCGATTCGCTGGTCAAATCGGCCAGGCAGCTGTTCAACCGTGATAACTCGCCCGCCATCGATCAACGGTCCGGCGCGCGCGGTCCTCTGGATGCCACCTTCGGGCCCGTACTGGCGCTGCTGGACAATCGCGACGGCGGGACACCCACCAGCCGTCTTAGCCTGCAGACCTTCCTGACCCGCGTCACCCAGGTGCGTCTGCGCCTGCAGCAGGTCACCAACGCCACCGATCCGCAGGCGATGACCCGGTTGCTTGCGCAGACGGTATTCCAGGGCAAGGCCGTGGATTTAACCGAAACGCGCGACTACGGCAGCCTGGTGGCGGCGGGGCTGGGCCAGGAGTGGAGTGGATTTGGGCAAACGCTGTTTGTTCGCCCGATGGAACAGGCCTGGCAGCAGGTGCTGACCCCGGCGGCGGAAAGTCTCAACGCCCAGTGGCGCAGCGCGGTGGTGGAGGACTGGAATAGCGCTTTTGGCGGTCGCTACCCCTTTAAAAATACCAGCAGTGAAGTCTCTCTGCCGCTGCTGGCAAAATACCTCGACAGCGAGACCGGGCGCATCGCCCGCTTTCTGCAGACCCGGCTGAACGGCGTGCTGCATAAAGAGGGGAGCCGCTGGATGGCGGACAGTATCAATGCTCAGGGGCTGACGTTTAACCCGGCCTTTCTGCAGGCGATGAATACCCTGAGCCATCTCTCCGACGTCGCGTTCGCCAACGGCGAAGCGGGATTGCATTTTGCGCTACGTCCCGGCACCGCGGACGGCGTGATGCAGACGGAGCTGGTCATCGACAGTCAGAAACTTGTCTATATGAACCAGATGCCGGTCTGGCGGCGGTTCAGCTGGCCCGCTGACACCGAAGCGCCGGGCGCCAGTCTGAGCTGGGTCAGTACCCGGACGGGCACCCGCCAGTATGGCGATTTCCCGGGCGCCTGGGGGTGGATCCGTCTGCTGGATAAGGCGGTGGTCAGCGCTTATCCCGGAACGAGCAGCAGCTGGAGCCTGAGCTGGAAAGCGCCGGATGGTCTGTTGCTGAACTACACGCTGCGTACCGAGGCGGGGGAAGGACCGCTGGCGCTGCTGGTGCTGCGAAACTTTACGCTACCGGAGACGATATTCAGCGTGCGCGCGTCTGCGGAACGTGTTCCGCTGACCGACGATATACCCGGCGAAGAGGGATATTGAACCTTCTCCCTCACTGATTGGCGTTAACCTGCAACGCCAGGCCTCCTTCGCTCATGGCCGCCCGACGGCCAACTAATCTGACCGCGCAGCCATGCTGCGTGTCTCCCTGTAGACGAATAAGGGAATATTCATAATGGACGATTTAACCCTGCGATATTTTGATGCTGAAATGCGCTACCTGCGCGAGGCGGCAAAAGCGTTCGCGCAGGCTCACCCCGATCGGGCGGCGATGCTGGATCTCGATAAAGCCGGTACGCCGGACCCTTACGTTGAGCGCCTGTTTGAAGGCTTTGCCTTTTCCGTAGGTCGCTTGCGCGAAAAAATTGATGATGATCTGCCGGAGCTGACCGAGGGGCTGGTCAGCATGCTGTGGCCGCACTATTTGCGCACTATTCCATCGCTATCGATCGTGGTGCTGACCCCAACGCTGCCGGCGATGAAGATGGCGGAAACGGTGCCCGCCGGGTTTGAGATTAGCTCCCGCCCACTGGGGCCGAAAAATACCGTGTGCCGGTACCGAACCACCCGCGATCTGACGCTTAACCCGCTGGCGATAGAGGAGGCGGTGATGACGGCGGAGCCGGACGGACGTTCGGCCCTGCGACTACGATTCGCCTGTAGCGAGCTGGCTAACTGGTCGCAGACCGATCTCCGCCGCCTGGCGCTGTACCTGGGGGAAGACGCTGTTACCGGCAGCGCCCTCCATCTGTGGCTGACCCGACGCCAGGCCGCGCTGTACCTGCGTCTGCCGGGTCAGACAGAGCGGGTAAGCCTCGACGGCTATTTTTCCCCGGGGGGATTCAGCGAGGAGGATCGTTTATGGCCGAAGGGGGAGAGCGCTTTCAGCGGCTATCAGCTGCTGCTCGAGTATTTCACCTTTCGCGAAAAATTTATGTTCGTGCAGCTAAATGGCCTGGAAAACATCACCCTGCCGGCGGGGATATCGCATTTCACGCTTGAGGTGGTGTTCAGCGAGGTCTGGCAAAGTGATTTACCCGTCAGCGCAAGCAGCCTACGCCTGCACTGTGTGCCGGTGATTAACCTGTTTACCCTTGAGGCCGATCCGTTGACCATCAGCGGCCTGGAGAGCGAATACCTCCTGCGTCCGAAGCGCCTGCAGGACGGGCATACCGAAATCTATTCTGTTGACAGCGTGACCGGCTCCGGGCGCACCGGGGAGGCACGCTATGTGCCTTTCACCCGCTTTCGTCACCAGGGGGGAATGATGCGTCGCCATGCGCCGGAGCGCTACTACCACACCCGCGTAAAACGGGGCGTAACCGGCATGCACGATACCTGGCTTATCCTCGGCGGACAGCAATGGGAGGCTGACCGGGAGCTGGCGCGGGAAACGGTCTCCTTGCGCATCACCGGCACTAACGGCCAGCTGCCGCGCCGGGCGCTACAGAGCACGCTGCTGGATCGCTGTGAGTCGATATCAGCCACGCCGCTTACCGTCCGCAATCTCTGTAAGCCCACGCTGCCGGCCTATCCCCCGGCGGAAGACCGCTACCACTGGCGGGTCATGAGCCATCTGGGCACCCGTTTTCTCAACATGATGAGCAGCGCCGAGGTGCTGCGCGGCACGCTGTCGCTCTACAACTGGCGGGAGGATGAGCTTAATAATCGCCGTCTGGACGCCATTCTGGCGGTCAGCCATCACCGAATTCAGCGTTTCGAGCAGGGCTTCCTGCTGCGCGGGCTGGATATCGAAGTGACGCTCGACGGTAGCGGATTTACCGGTGCGGGCGATGTCCACCTGTTTGGCGACATGCTCAACCGCTTTTTCGCACTGTATGCCGATATGAATCAGTTCAACCAGCTGACGCTCATTGTTCAACCTGAAGGGAAATGTATCCGGTGGAAAGAGAATCACAGTCTGCGCCTGCCCGGCTGATGGCGCAGCTCCGGCCTCAGTTGCCGTACATGAATTTTTACCGCTTCTGCCAGTTGCTGGAGAAGAACCATCCGAAGGCGCCGATCATCGGCAGCGGCTGGCTATTAGGTGATGAACCCATACGCTTTCGCCCGCATCCGGGGATGGGCTTTCCGGCTGGCGAAATCCGCGGAATGGACGATCCTGAACCGCCCCGTCCGCCGGCGGTTCGCGTGACTTTTATGGGACTCTACGGCGTGGAATCCCCGCTGCCGACCCACTATAGCGATGACATTGCGCAACGGCGGGAAGGCGTCGAGGCCACCGAGGATTTCCTCGATATCTTTAACCATCGGCTGATCGCCCAGTATTACCGTATCTGGCGCAAATATTCCTACCCGGCAACCTTTCGGGCGGGCGGCACGGACAACATCTCGCAGTATCTGCTGGGCCTGGCGGGGCTGGGCATACCGGGATGTGCCGCCGTTGCCGCAGCGCCGCTGTCGCGATTTCTGGCGCTGCTGCCGGTGATGATGCTGCCGGGGAGATCCGGGGAAGGCATGGAGGCGCTGGTGGCGCTCCTGGCCCCGGGGACCCGGGCGACGGTGTACCACCACGATCCCTGCCGGATCCCCTTGTCGCAGCCGTTAACGATGAGCGTCCGTCAGCCGGTTAGCCTGCAACATAGGCCAGTGATGGGAACCTACGCCACGGATGTGAACGGTCAGGTATTGCTGCAGCTGGCAACGGAAAAGCCTGATGAGGTTCGCGGCTGGCTGCCCGGCGGCGAACTGTTCAGCGACCTGATGGCGCTTCTGCACGTCTGGCTCGGATCTCATCTTGACGTGCGGCTGCAGCTTTGCGTCGCCCGCCGTTTACTGCCGGATGCGCAACTTTGCTGCCAGCAGGAGCATGCCGTCCAGCTCGGCCGTACCGCTGTGCTGCGTCCTCTGGATGCGCAGAAACAGGCTGACGACAGAGTCACGATTTATCTGGGGCGCTATCAGCGCGTCCGGGAAAATATCCACCGCAGGGAGAGCGATGAAGATGGCGATTACCGCAGTTAAACCCTCCGCCAGGTTGCTGGCATTCCTCATGGTTACCGTCTTAACCGGCTGCGGACTGACGCAGACCGTGAAAGACGGCGCCGTTTCCGTGACCCAGTCCATTTTTTACCCCCAGGTGAAAACCCTGCATCTGGATCTTCGCGCCCGGGAAGGCGTGAATAACAATGCCAAAGGCGCCTCCCTGGCGACGGTGGTGCGTATTTATCAGCTGAAGGACCGGCAAGCGTTCGACAATACTGACTACCCGTCGCTGTTTGCCGGCGATGGCCAGGCGCTGCAGGCGGACCGGGTGGCGGAAAAAGATGTTCGCCTGCGTCCGGGCGAATCGGTGACCGTCGATATGCCCATGGAAACCAGCGCGCAGTTTGTGGCGGTGGCGGCCATGTTTATCGATCCAGACCTGACGCAAAACAGCTGGCGACTGGTACTCACCCGGGACGAACTTGATCCGGCGAGGCCGCGCATTATCGAAGCCAGCCAAAATCAACTGACGCTGCACCCGTTTAAGGAGAAGTGAAAATGCCTCGTCCCTCCCTGTATGACATCCTGTACGGCAATTTCGCCGGCGGGCTTGACCTGAATACTGTCAGCGAAACGGATCAGGTCATCCTGTCGGTGCTCGATAACATGCAGCGCATCCTCAACTGTCGGGCCGGAACGCTGGCGCATCTGCCGGACTACGGCCTGCCGGATATGACCGCTGTCCTCCAGGGGATGCCAGCGTCGGCGCATCAACTGATGAGCACGTTGTCGGCGGTGTTGCTGAAATACGAACCGCGCCTGCAGCGGATCGCGGTGGTGATGCTCGATCAGCATGCGCCCGGCGAACTGCGCTATGCCATTGATGCGGAGCTGAAGGATATTGGCCTGGTGCGTTACGGCACGGAGTTTATGCCCGAGGGCAGGGTGTTGATCCGCCACCTCAAACGTCAGCAGTACCTTGACGCCCGCTCCGCCCTCTAATCTCTCGCTGAAAGACATCATGATGACAACACACCACGACCGTCACTATAAAGCCGGTGGCGACCCGCGCACGCTGGCTGATTTTATGGCCCTGCGTGCGGAAATGAACAAGCTCAGCCACCCGGCGCGGCCGGATATTAACTGGCCGTATGCCGAGCAGCTTGCCCGCGGGCTGTTGGAGCATCACGGCGCGGACCTGCAGACTGTCGCCTGGTATACCCTGGCCCGCGCCCGGCTGGGCGGGGTGGCAGGGATCAATGAGGGGCTGACGCTGATGGAGTCGCTGCTGGTTCGTCAGGGGAAAAACCTGTGGCCACAGGCGCTCCCGGCCCGGACAGAGATCTTCCGCACCCTGAGCAAGCGGCTGCGGCAGGTGATCCGTACCCTGAATCTTACCCCAGAGGATGTTGAGTCGCTTGAGCAGGCTGAACGTTCGCTGCAAAGCTTCGACGCAGTGCTCCAGCGCCTTGAGATCGCTCCTGAAAACCAGCTGAGCGACCTGCGGGCGCTACTGCACAGCACGGCAACTCGCTTCGAGAGCCTCGACCCTGCGCCAGCGCTTCCCACCGCGCCGCCGGTGGCGGTGTCTGACGCGGAACTTCCCGGCACTCTGGTCAGCGAAGAGGATGCGGCGAAGGTTGAGCCAGTGCCAGACCTAAAACGTAGACCAAAGGCTGAACCGCTGGCTCCGCCTTCACCTGCAAAGCGGCCCGCGCCGGTGGCGGCGTCTACTCCGGCAGCCGCGCCGCGCTGGAAGCCGTTTATCGCCGGAATGGTTACCATGCTGGCGGTAACGGGTATCGCCGTCGGCGGATGGCTGGCGCTGCGTCAGTCCGACTTGCCGCCCATTTCGGTCACCCAAAATGCCGGACCGATACCGGGCCTGCCGGCGACAACGCCCCCGGGGCCGATTGATCTGCCACAGACGCAGCGCCAGCTTGGCGAGCTTGCCCGCCTGGCGCCGGACTGGGCGGTCAGCTACGGCGACCAGCTGGTCCACCAGGCCCTTATCCGCTGGCCGGATCAGGCGCAACCGCTGGCGCAGCAGTGGCGGCAGCAGCTGAGTGCTGGCGCATTGCCCGCGGAAAATCTTACCGGCTGGTCGGAGGGCATGCAGCAGCTGCAGCGGCTCGCCGACCAGCTCAATGCCCTCGACGAGCAGAAGGGGAAGTACCTGACGGTGAGCGAACTGAAAACCGCAGTATTTGCCATCACACAGTCGTTTAACCGCGCTGTTCCGCTGGAGGAGCAGCTGCGCCAGCTGGCCGCGCTTCCCGTTGATCAACCCTGGCCAGCCGCGCGGGGAAGCCTCGCGGAGCTGCATCTGCAACAGCTGATAGTGGAGTATGCCCTGCTGAAGCGAAAACAGCCGGCGTCGCCGACCGCTGCGCTCCCCGCAACCGGTGAGCCCTCGGTGAGTGAGGCGGTGAAATAAAGTGTGCGCATGGCAACATTTTCTTTACATCAATATTGCAAGAACCGAACGCCCTTCGTAGTCTGAAAATGATTTAAATATACCGTTTGTGGTTGTATTGAAAATTTTATTTCGATCTCTGAGGGCATACTATGAAGCACTGTAAAATCATCCTGTTAGTAGGCCTTCTGGCCAGTTCCGCTTCGGCATTAGCAGAGAAGATCGGCGTCTCAATGGCCTACTTCGATCAAAACTTTCTCACTATTATCCGCCAGTCCATTGAGAAAGAAGCTCAAGCCCGCCACGTCGACGTACAGTTTGAAGACGCCCGCGGCGACACCGGACGCCAGGCCGATCAGGTGCAGAGCTTCATTGCCTCCGGCGTGGACGCGATCATCGTCGACCCGGTGGACTCCGCCAGCACCCCGCAGCTGACGAAGATGGCGCAGCAGGCCAAAATGCCGCTGGTGTATGTGAACCGGACGCCGGGGGATAAAACGTTACCGCCCGGCGTGGTGTTTGTCGGTTCGGACGAGCGGGAGTCTGGCACATTGCAGATGGAGGCGCTGGCGAAGCTGGCGAACTACAAAGGCAACGTCGCCATCATGATCGGCAATCTCACCGACGCCGGCGCGCTGCAGCGCACCAAAGATGTGGAGCAGGTGGTGGCCAAGTATCCGGCAATGAAAGTGGTGCAGAAACAGCCGGCCAACTATTCCCGCAGCGAGGGAATGGATCTGATGCAGAACTGGACGGGCAACGGAGAAGCGATTGATATTGTGGCGGCGAACAACGATGAGATGGCGATTGGCGCGGCGATGGCGCTGGAGAAAAGCCAGAAGAAGCTGCTGATCGGCGGGATCGACGCCACCCCGGACGGGCTGAAAGCCCTGGCCAGCGATAAGATTCAGGTGACGGTTTTCCAGGACGCCGTCGGTCAGGGCAAAACGGCCTTAGCGGTAGCGCTGAAGCTGATTAAAGGAGAAAAGGTCGAGTCTCATGTCTGGATCCCGTTTGAGTTAGTGACCAAAGAAAACATGCAGACCTATGTGGAAAAGAGTCATTAACGGCAAGGCGCAGGTGCGCGAACCTGGCTGATAAAACCGGGCTGATAATGCGACGCCCGGGCAACTAAATCGGAGGAAAAGGCATGGCAACGGCAAGAAGCGGCTATACGCTGCAGGTGATAAAGGCAGGGCAGCAGGGGCATGTTGAAATGAGATGGGGGCATCTCGCAGACGTTGATACGCGCGCGGCGGCGGCGGCTATCATGCAGCACATCGGGCATTCTTCGTGCTCGCGGGGCCTGCAGGAGATCAGCCTGTCGCTGACCAATGCCGCCAGCGGTATCTCGGTGGAGCTTCATCACCCGGCCTCAGGGGAAAGCGCCACCCCGGCTTTCATCGAGGGCGAGTTAAAGAAAATTGTGCAGATCGTTGATGGCTACGAGGCGGCAGAAGATACCCATATTGTGGAGTAGCGTGTCGCCTGGGTAAAAAAAATCCACGCCGCTGCGTGGATTTTTTTTGCGCGGTGGCGGCGAAAACGCCAGCCAGCGGGATTAGACGTTGAACAGGAAGTTCATCACATCGCCATCTTTCACGATGTAGTCTTTACCTTCAGCACGCATTTTACCGGCTTCTTTCGCGCCCTGTTCGCCTTTGTAGGCAATGAAGTCTTCATAAGCGATGGTCTGCGCGCGGATAAAGCCTTTTTCGAAGTCGGTGTGGATCTTACCGGCTGCCTGCGGCGCGGTCGCTCCCACCGGGATGGTCCATGCGCGAACTTCTTTCACGCCCGCGGTGAAGTAGGTCTGCAGGTTCAGCAGAGCGTAACCGGCGCGGATCACGCGGTTCAGGCCCGGCTCTTCGAGGCCCAGCTCAGCCATGAACTCGTCACGCTCTTCATCGTCCAGCTCGGCGATGTCCGCTTCAACGGCGGCGCACACCGGCACCACCACAGACCCTTCCTGCTCGGCGATGGCGCGAACCTGATCGAGGTACGGGTTGTTCTCGAAACCGTCTTCATTGACGTTCGCGATGTACATGGTCGGCTTCAGGGTCAGGAAGCTCAGATAGCGGATGGCCTCTTTCTCTTCTTTGGTCAGATCCAGCGCACGCAGCATACCGGCGTTTTCCAGCTGCGGCAGGCATTTTTCCAGCGCGGCCAGCTCAACCTTCGCGTCTTTATCGCCGCCTTTGGCTTTTTTGGAGACGCGGTGAATCGCGCGTTCGCAGGTATCAAGGTCAGACAGCGCCAGTTCGGTGTTGATAACGTCGATATCTTCCGCCGGGTTCACTTTCCCCGCGACGTGAATAATATTATCGTTTTCAAAGCAGCGAACCACATGGCCGATGGCTTCGGTTTCACGGATGTTGGTCAGAAACTGGTTGCCAAGACCTTCACCTTTGGACGCGCCTTTCACCAGCCCCGCGATATCCACGAACTCCATGGTGGTCGGCAGGATGCGCTGCGGTTTGACGATTTCAGCCAGCTTGTCCAGACGCGGATCGGGCATCGGTACGACACCGGTGTTCGGCTCAATGGTACAGAAGGGGAAGTTGGCCGCTTCAATACCCGCTTTGGTGAGCGCATTGAACAGGGTGGATTTGCCGACGTTGGGCAAACCGACGATACCGCATTTGAATCCCATGATTTAAATCACCTTAATCTTTGGATAATCAATCTGTTACAAGGAACAGATTGCAGAAAATTGAATAGCTTTGCCTATTATACACGGTGCGCGGCAAAAATGCCGCACGCCAACGGCTTATTGCGCCTTAAAGGCGTGCAAACGGTTGGTCGCTTTGGTCAGCCCGTCCTTTAACCAGATTTCGGTACAGCGCGCCGCTTCGTCGACAGCGTCATCGATCAGTTTCTGCTCGCTGGCCGGTGGTTTGCCAAGCACAAAGCCGACAACCTTGTTTTTGTCGCCCGGATGGCCGATTCCGACGCGTAAACGGTGAAAGTTCGGGTTATTGCCGAGCTTACTGATGATATCCTTCAGGCCATTGTGGCCGCCATGGCCACCGCCAAGCTTAAATTTCGCCACGCCCGGCGGTAAATCCAGCTCGTCATGGGCGACCAGAATTTCATCCGGGTTGATGCGATAAAAGGTCGCCATCGCGGCCACGGCTTTACCGCTGAGGTTCATAAAGGTAGTGGGGACCAGTAGGCGGACGTCCTCGCCCGCCAGGTTGATGCGCGAGGTGTAGCCGAAGAATTTGCTCTCTTCGCGCAGCGGCGCACGATGGCGATCCGCCAGTAAATCCACATACCAGGCGCCAGCGTTGTGCCGGGTGGCGGCATATTCCGCACCGGGGTTGGCCAGGCCGACAATCAGTTTAATGGTCACGTTTTCTATCCTGCATGGGGCATTCTCTGCCGCGTAGTGTACTGTCTGCGGGCGCGCTTGACAAAATTCTGGCTATTAGACAATACCCGCATTGATGATTTACTCACTAAATCATTAGAATTTGATATGGTTCATAGACTTATTTGTAAATTTTTGTCTATTCGCTGTTCACTAATGTGATCGTGGACGCACTCCGCAGAAGAGACCTTGTCTATACTACACCTATAAGATTTGGGGACATTCCCTGGCAACCCAAAGTCCGGAGGTGACACATGAAACGCAAAAACGCTTCGTTACTCGGTAACGTACTCATGGGGTTAGGGTTGGTGGTGATGGTTGTGGGGGTAGGTTACTCCATTCTGAACCAGCTTCCGCAGCTTAACCTGCCACAATTCTTTGCGCATGGCGCAATCCTAAGCATCTTCGTTGGCGCAGTGCTCTGGCTGGCCGGTGCCCGTATTGGCGGCCACGAGCAGGTCAGCGACCGCTACTGGTGGGTGCGCCACTACGATAAACGCTGCCGTCGTAACCAGCATCGTCACAGCTAACCGTAGCATGATTTCCCCCCCC
>NZ_GL882834.1:75554-86805 GCF_000195655.1 Klebsiella sp. MS 92-3 | reverse complement strand
CTTTATCTCTTCCTCTTTTTCCCGCCATATTACGCCCCCATTCCGTCCTGGCCTTCGTGCTGCTATGGTTGCCAGCAAAAATGAATAGCAAGCGCGGTTTTTGCTTGACCCTGACGTTACGTCAGGCTGCAGAGTAGCGGACCTGGCCACAGAGAGGAGCAGTCATGTTAATTCAGGTGGGAGAGCTGGCGAAGCGTGCCGGACTGACGGTACGTACGCTGCATCATTATGAACAGACGGGGCTGTTAACGCCTTCGGCCAGAAGCGAGGCGGGCTATCGGCTCTATAACCTGTCCGCGGTTCAGCGCCTGCATATGATAAAGGCGCTGGCGCAGGCCGGGCTAACGCTCGCCACAATCAAGGACTATCTCGATCGGCAAACGCTGTCGCTGCCCGAGCTGCTGACGCAGCAGATAGATATGCTCAACGCCCAGCTACGCGATGTTGGCAGGCTGCGCGACCGACTATTGGTGCTGCGCGAGGCGCTGGCGAGCGGCAATGAACCCGATCTGGAGTCCTGGCTACAGACGCTGGAGTTAATGAAAATGTACGATCGTTGGTTTAGTCAACAGGAGTTAGCCGCGCTGCCGTTTGCGGCACAGGATGAACAGAGGGCGCAGGCGTGGCGCGAGCTAACGGAGGAGGTGCAGACGCTGATGGCGAGCGGCTGCCCGACGGACAGTCCGCAGGCGATGCGTCTGGCGACGCGCTGGATGGAGCGCCTGGAGCAGGATACGGCCGGGCGTCCGGAGTTTCTGACCCGCCTGAACGAGATGCATGCCGCCGAGCCGCAGATGGTTGAACAGACCGGCGTCACGCCGGCAATCATCGCCTATATCACCGAGGCCTTTGCCGAAAGCAAACTGGCCATCTGGGCGCGGTACCTTGACGAAGAAGAGATGGCGTTCACCCGCCAGCACTATTTTGACCGGCTACAGGAGTGGCCTGCGCTGGTGGCGAAGCTGCATCAGGCGTGCCGGGAGGGCGTAGCGCCGGACTCGGCGTCGGGTCAGGCGCTGGCCCGGGCGTGGCTTGAACTGTTTCAGTCCTACGCCGGTACCCGGCCGCAGACGTTGCAGAAGTTTCGTCGGGCAATGGAGCAGGAGCCGCATTTGATGAAGGGCACCTGGATGACGCCGGCGGTGCTGAGCTGGCTGCAGCAGGCGACCGGATCCTTGATGCGGCAGGCGCAGGGACCTGCCGCCGGGTGATCACAGGTCAGCCAGCGCGGCCTGACGATCGGGGTAGAAGCTCAGGCGTCCGGGCAGCGGCTTGACGCCGGCGCGCGCTAGCGTGCGTAGCGGCTGAAACTCGAGGTTAGATACGCGCAATTCACAGCCTTCCGGCAGCTTGTTCACAAAGCGCTGGAAGGCATCCAGGCCACCGGCGTCGAGAACCGGCACCGCGTCCCATTTCAGCACCACGATGCGCTTGCCGGCGATCCGGGTCTCCAGATCGTTGAACAAGCCTTCGGCGGCGGCAAAGAACAGCGGCCCAATTACCCGCAGCACCAGCACATCGTCTGGCACCTCGACGTTGACCGGCGCCAGATGAGTCATGCGTGCGATACGGCGCATAAACAACAGCGAAGCCAGCACGATCCCGACGCTGATAGCGATCACCATGTCAAACAGCACCGTTAGCGACATGCACATCAACATCACCACGATGTCGTCCTTCGGCGCGTGGCGCAGCAGATTGATGACTTTATGCGCCTCGCTCATATTCCATGCCACCATCAGCAGCAGGGCGGCCATCGCCGACAGCGGCAGCCAGGAGAGCAGTGGGGCGAGGATCAGCAGCGCCAGGATCACCAGCAGGGCGTGGATCACGGCGGCAACCGGCGATGTGGCGCCGGCGCGGACGTTCGCCGCCGAGCGGGCAATCGCCGCGGTGGCAGTGATCCCGCCGAAGAACGGCGCGACAATGTTGCCCAGCCCCTGGCCAATCAGCTCGCTATTGGCTTTGTGCTTGGTGCCGGTCATGCCATCAAGCACCACCGCGCACAGCAGAGATTCAATGGCGCCGAGCATCGCCATTGAGAAGGCGGCAGGCAGCAGAGCCTGCAGCGAGGCCCAGCTCAGGGTAAAGTTTGAGCCCGGCATATCCCAGGGCAATACCAGCTGCGGCAGCAGCTGCGGAATGCCATTGCCCTGAGTGCCGTCCGCCAGCTGATAATGGAACTGCGAGCCGATCGTCGCGACATCGCCGCCGAGCAAGTTGACCACCAGCATGACCGCACAGCCGCCCAGCAGCGCCGGGAGGTGGCCCGGCAGGCGGATACCCAGCCGCGGCCAGAGGATCAGAATGCCAAGAGTAACGACGCCGATGGCGGCATCGCCAACGTTAATGGTCGGTAGGGCCATCGCCAGCGCCGCCACTTTCTGCAGATAATGCTCCGGCACATGGGGCATCTGCAGGCCGAGGAAATCTTTAATCTGCATGGTGCCGATGGTGATACCGATCCCCGAGGTGAAGCCGAGGGTGACTGACAGCGGGATATATTCGATCAGGCGGCCAAAGCGCGCCAGGCCGAAGAGGATTAAAAAGATCCCCGACATCAGCGTCGCCACCAGCAGTCCCGCCAGACCAAACTGCTGGGAAACCGGGTAGAGGATCACCACAAAGGCGGCGGTCGGACCGGAAACGCTAAAGCGTGACCCGCCGGTCAAGGCGATCACAATTCCTGCCACCGCTGAGGTATAGAGGCCGTACTGCGGCGGCACGCCGCTGCCAATCGCCAGCGCCATCGCCAGCGGAATCGCAATGATCCCGACGGTGATCCCGGCGATCAGGTCACGCGTGAAGCGGGCGGTGGTGTACTTTTCTTTCCAACAAGCGTCGATGAGGGCGCGGAAAGGCATCACATGTGAGGAAAATAATCTGTTCACAATAATGTTTCATCCATGAGCGCATCATCTGTCAACTAAATGGCAGGTGAAGGAGGCATTGATCATACAAATAAGGTGCGGAGACAAAAAAACCCGCCGCAGCGGGTTTTTGTGCTGGGCTCGATTAATGTTCGAACATAGCAGAGATAGATTCTTCATTGCTGATACGGCGAATAGCTTCAGCCAGCATACCGGAGAGCGTCAGAGTACGCACTTTATCCAGCGCTTTAATTTCTGGTGCCAGCGGAATGGTATCGCAGACGACAAATTCATCAATGACAGAGTTTTTGATGTTCTGGATAGCGTTGCCGGAGAAGATTGGGTGCGTCGCGTAAGCGAATACGCGTTTCGCGCCACGCTCTTTCAGCGCTTCTGCCGCTTTACACAGGGTGCCGCCGGTGTCGATCATATCGTCGACCATCACGCAGTCACGACCGGCAACGTCGCCGATGATGTGCATCACCTGGGAGACGTTGGCGCGCGGACGGCGCTTGTCGATGATAGCCATATCGGTATCATTCAGCAGTTTAGCGATAGCGCGGGCACGCACGACGCCGCCGATGTCCGGAGAAACCACAATCGGGTTGTCCAGGTTCAGCTGCAGCATATCTTCCAGCAGGATTGGGCTGCCGAACACGTTATCGACTGGCACATCGAAGAAGCCCTGGATCTGTTCTGCGTGCAGGTCAACGGTCAGCACGCGGTCAACGCCGACGCTGGACAGAAAATCCGCCACCACTTTCGCGGTGATTGGCACACGAGCAGAACGAACACGACGGTCCTGACGAGCATAACCGAAGTAAGGGATAACGGCGGTGATACGACCTGCCGAAGCACGACGCAGAGCATCAACCATAACAACCAGTTCCATCAGGTTGTCATTGGTGGGAGCACAAGTGGACTGGATGATGAAAATATCACCACCGCGTACGTTTTCATTGATTTGTACGCTGACTTCGCCGTCGCTAAAACGACCTACAGCGGCGTCGCCAAGAGAAGTGTACAGGCGGTTGGCAATACGTTGTGCTAGTTCCGGGGTGGCGTTACCAGCAAAAAGCTTCATATCAGGCACGAGAAGAACCTCAGGCATGCGTCCAGTGGTGGATGAATGGGCCAATAATGTGCGGGATGGCGCCATTCGATCCAGTCGGTGTATTTAAAGAGCACGATGCAACGTCTGGAACAGGGTGACGTTGTCACCGTAACTCAATTTCCCCGGCTGACTCATTATCAATGTGCCATCACGGCGCAGGATTCAGAGCAGGGCCTGCTTGAGCGGCGAAAGGTTAACTCCGCGCGCCACAAAGCCATTTAGCCATGCCGGGGCAGTGTCCAGCACCTGACGGGCAGCGGATTCGGTGTTAAATTCAGCAAACACACAGGCCCCTGTGCCGGTCAGGCGTGACGGCGCATATTCTAACAGCCAGGAAAGCGCGGCATCAACCTCGCGAAAACGTTTTCTTGCGATAAGCTCGCAATCGTTGCTGAATTCACAATTTAATAACGTATTAATTGACCGGCGCGGGGTATTTCGTGGTAGCTCCGGATCGCGAAAAATGATCGGCGTCGGAATACTGACCCCCGGGTGGGCCACCAGGTACCATTTTTCCTCGGGTTCTACCGGCGTCAGTATTTCACCCACCCCCTCGGCGAAGGCGGCATGGCCGCGCACGAAAACCGGCACATCGGCCCCCAGCTGAAGGCCAAGAGTCGCCAGCTCATCTTCCGAGAGACCGCAGCCCCACAGATGGTTGAGCGCCACCAGCACGGTGGCAGCATTGGAGGAGCCACCGCCCAGGCCGCCGCCCATCGGCAGGCGCTTATCGATACTGATATCGGCGCCGCTGCCCGCCGGCAGGCGATCGCTTTCGCTGGCGGCATGCATCAGCAGACGCGCGGCGCGAACGATCAGATTCTCCTCGTCCGGCACGCCGGCCACCGGCGTCAGCAGGCGCAGTTGGCCGTCAGTACGCGGTTCGATGGTCAACGTATCGCCGTAATCGAGAAACTGAAACAGCGTTTGCAGGGTATGGTAACCATCGGCCCGCTGGCCGGTGATATATAAAAACAGATTCAGTTTTGCAGGAGAGGGCCAGCGGGTCATCATTTCACGATCCAGTTATCCATCTTCAGCTTGATGCGCTGAGCGCCATTGTTCAGCTCGACATTGGACGGTAGGGCTGGCTGGGTATCGCTGGTGTAGCCGCCGTAGGTCACGTGCCAGGTTTTGCCGTTTTGCGTATAGTTCAGTTCACGCAGACGGTACCGATCGTCCAGCGAATAGTCGGTGGCGTCGCCCGGCAGGCCGATGATCCACTGGCGCAGGCTGTTCAACGGGATCGGCATCCCGGTCAGACGGCCAATCATCTCTTCGGCATCAGTGGCGGTATAGGTCTGGCCTTTGTTATCGATCAGCTGCACGCTGCCCGGCTGCGCGGTCAGCGACAGCTCGGTGCTGCCCAGCGGGTTGGTCAGCAGCAGGCGATAGCGGTCCTGGCCGGTTTGCTGCCAGAAGAAGCGGGCATAGACTTTTTGCTCATCGGAAAGATAGGCAAACGCCCCGCGGGTCTGGAACTGATTGAGGCTGCGGACAGCCTGCTGGTGCTGACGCCACTGCGGCGAATCCGGGCTTTTGCCAGGCCCTTGCGGCGTATGAAGAGAACAGGCGGTGAGGACGAGGCTGGCCAGCGGCAGCAGGCGGAACAGTCGATTCATAATGATGACAAATCCTTGATGTCTACAGGGAAAAACGGCGACAGGGAACAGCGGGCCGATTTGTGTAGCAGGTTACATTTATAACCCTTAATGCTAGCGTCGCCGGGCGATAGCGTCTACGTTCAAGTTGTCTGAAATCAAAAAATTAACCTTAATGGCGGTCTTGCTTTAACTATTACTCCAAAAGGGGAGCCTCTCTTTTATTGATTACGCGCATCCTGTATGATGCACTCAGACTAACCTTAGCAACGCTGGTACTACTCCCTCACAATGACCCTTTTAGCTCTTGGCATCAATCACAAAACAGCTCCGGTCGCCCTGCGAGAACGCGTCACGTTTTCGCCGGAAACGCTCGATAAGGCGCTGGAGAGCTTGCTGGCTCAGCCGATGGTGCAGGGTGGGGTGGTGCTGTCGACCTGCAACCGCACGGAACTCTATCTCAGCGTCGAAGAGCAGGATAACCTGCAGGAAGCGCTGATCCGCTGGCTGTGCAACTACCACGGCCTCAACGAAGAAGACCTGCGAAAAAGCCTTTACTGGCATCAGGATAATGACGCCGTCAGCCATCTGATGCGCGTCGCCAGCGGCCTCGATTCGCTGGTGCTGGGCGAGCCGCAGATCCTCGGCCAGGTGAAAAAAGCCTTCGCCGACTCCAGCCGCGGCCATCTTAACGTCAGCGAGCTGGAGCGGATGTTCCAGAAATCGTTTTCAGTGGCTAAGCGCGTGCGTACCGAAACCGATATCGGCGCCAGCGCGGTCTCTGTGGCTTTCGCCGCCTGTACCCTGGCGCGGCAAATCTTTGAATCGCTCTCCAGCGTCACCGTGTTACTGGTCGGCGCCGGTGAAACCATTGAGCTGGTAGCGCGCCATCTTCGCGAACATCACGTGCGCAAAATGGTGATCGCCAACCGCACCCGTGAACGCGCCCAGGCGCTGGCGGAGGAAGTGGGCGCCGAGGTGATAGCCCTCAGCGATATCGACGAACGGCTGAAAGAGGCCGACATCATTATCAGCTCCACCGCCAGCCCGCTGCCGATCATCGGCAAAGGCATGGTGGAGCGTGCGCTTAAGGCGCGGCGTAACCAGCCGATGCTGCTGGTGGATATCGCCGTCCCGCGCGACGTTGAACCAGAGGTCGGCAAACTGGCTAACGCCTACCTCTACAGCGTCGACGATTTGCAAAACATCATTCAGCATAACCTGGCGCAGCGTAAGGCTGCCGCGGTGCAGGCGGAATCGATCGTCGAGCAGGAAACCAGCGAATTTATGGCCTGGCTGCGCGCGCAGAGCGCCAGCGAGACCATTCGCGAATACCGTTCTCAGTCTGAGCAGGTCCGTGAGGAGCTGACGGCGAAAGCGCTGGCCGCGCTGGAGCAGGGCGGTGATGCCCAGGAAATTATGCAGGATCTGGCGCGCAAGCTCACTAACCGCCTGATCCACGCGCCAACCAAATCTCTTCAGCAGGCCGCCCGTGACGGGGACGACGAACGTCTGCATATTCTGCGCAACAGCCTCGGGCTGGAATAGCGCACCTTTCTCTTATTTTCAGGACAGGGTGAATTCACGCCTATGAAGTCTTCTATTGTTGCCAAACTGGAAGCGTTGTACGAGCGCCATGAAGAAGTGCAGGCGCTGCTCGGCGATGCCGCGACGATTGCCGATCAGGATAAATTCCGCGCGCTGTCGCGGGAGTATGCTCAACTGAGCGATGTGGCGCGCTGCTATACCGACTGGCGTCAGGTGCAGGAGGATATTGAAACCGCGCAGATGATGCTCGACGATCCGGAAATGCGCGAAATGGCGCAGGAAGAGCTGCGTGACGCCAAAGAAAAAGGCGACCAGCTGGAGCAACAGCTGCAGGTTCTCCTCCTGCCGAAAGATCCTGATGACGAGCGTAACGCCTTCGTGGAAGTGCGCGCCGGGACCGGCGGCGACGAAGCAGCGCTGTTTGCCGGCGATCTGTTCCGCATGTACACCCGTTACGCAGAATCGCGCCGCTGGCAGGTAGAGATCCTCAGCGCCAACGAAGGTGAGCACGGCGGCTTTAAAGAGGTGATCGCCAAGATCAGCGGCGACGGCGTTTACGGTCGGCTGAAATTTGAATCCGGCGGCCATCGCGTGCAGCGTGTGCCGGCCACCGAATCGCAGGGGCGGATCCACACCTCCGCCTGTACGGTGGCGGTGATGCCGGAGCTGCCGGAAGCCGAAATGCCGGACATTAACCCGGCGGATCTGCGCATCGATACCTTCCGTTCCTCCGGGGCAGGCGGTCAGCACGTTAACACCACCGACTCGGCTATCCGCATTACCCACCTGCCCACCGGCATCGTGGTGGAGTGCCAGGACGAGCGTTCTCAGCATAAAAACAAAGCCAAGGCGCTGTCGGTGCTGGGCGCGCGCATCCGCGCCGCCGAAGTGGCCAAACGTCAGCAGGCGGAAGCCTCCACGCGCCGCAACCTGCTGGGCAGCGGCGACCGCAGCGACCGCAATCGCACCTATAACTTCCCGCAGGGCCGCGTGACCGACCACCGCATCAACCTGACGCTCTACCGTCTGGATGAGGCGATGGAGGGCAAACTCGACATGCTGATTGAGCCGATTGTCCAGGAACATCAGGCCGATCAGCTGGCGGCGCTGTCCGAGCAGGAATGATGACCTTTCAGGCCTGGCTGCAGCAGGCGATCGCCCGCCTGGCGGAGAGCGACAGCCCGAGACGCGACGCCGAGATCTTGCTGGGACACGTTACCGGCCGGGCGCGAACCTGGATTTTGGCCTTCGGTGAAACGACGCTCTCTGCTGACGAGGCGGCGAGGCTGGAGGCGCTCCTGGTGCGACGCCAGCGCGGGGAACCTATTGCTCATCTGGTCGGGCAGCGCGAGTTTTGGTCGCTGCCGCTGTTCGTCTCCCCGGCGACGCTGATCCCCCGCCCGGATACCGAATGTCTGGTAGAGCAGGCGCTGGCGCGTCTGCCAACCGCGCCGTGCCGTATTCTCGACCTCGGCACCGGGACCGGCGCCATTGCCCTGGCGCTGGCCAGCGAACGTCCGGACTGTGAGGTCACCGCGGTGGACGTGATGCCGGACGCCGTGGCGCTGGCGTTGCGCAATGCCGAACATCTGGGCATCGCTAACGTGACGATAAGTCAAAGCGACTGGTTTAGCGAGCTGGACGGGCAGCGCTTCGCCACGATCGTCAGCAATCCCCCCTATATCGACGCCGCCGACCCGCATCTCGCCGAAGGCGATGTGCGCTTTGAGCCGTTGACGGCGCTGGTCGCAGGCGACCAGGGGCTGGCCGATCTGGCGCATATCATCCGCGAGGGACGGCAGTATCTGCAGCCCGGCGGTTGGATGCTGCTGGAGCATGGCTGGACTCAGGGCGAGGCGGTTCGCGCGCTGTTCCGCGAAGCGGGCTATCTGGACGTCGCGACCTGTCGCGACTATGGCGACAATGAGCGTCTGACCCTCGGACGTTTACCCGACATGGAGAACGTTGGCTGATGAACTTATTCACGGCTGTCCTCTACCTGCACATTGCCACAGTGGCGGTGTCGGTAGGATTGTTCGTTTTACGTTACTGGTGGATGTATCACCAGAGCCCGCTGCTGAACCAGCGGTGGGTGCGAATTGCGCCGCACTGCAGCGATACGCTGCTGTTTCTCAGCGGCGCAGGGTTAATGGCGATAACGCACTACCTGCCGTTCACAGAAGACGGCGCATGGCTGACTGAAAAGCTGTTTGGCGTTATCATTTACATCGCATTAGGTTTTATCGCGTTGGGCCGTCGTCGTCCGCGCAGCCAGCAGAGCCGCTTTATCGCGTTCCTGCTGGCGCTGGTGGTGTTGTTTATCATCATTCAACTCGCCATCACAAGAATACCGATACTGGGGTAGGTCATGGGGTCATTAGCGGATTTCGAATTTAACAAAGCGCCATTGTGTGATGGCATGGTCCTCATTTCTGAACAGGTCCGCGACGATTTTCCGTCGCGTTTTGTCGAGGAAGAGCTGCAGCGATTGCTGCGCCTCGCGCAGGAGGAGATTGCGCCGTCGTGGGACCAGGAGCGCCAGATAGAACGATTGCTGGAGCTGTTTTACGACGAGTGGGGCTTTGGCGCCTCGCAGGGCGTGTATCGTCTTTCCGACGCGCTATGGCTGGATAAAGTGCTGGTTAACCGCCAGGGGAGCGCGGTGTCGTTAGGCGCGATCCTGCTGTGGATCGCCCAGCGCCTGGCGCTGCCGGTGGTGCCGGTGATCTTCCCGACCCAAATGCTGCTGCGTGCGGACCCGGAAACCAGCGAAGAGATGTGGCTGATTAATCCGTTTAACGGCGAGACCCTCGACGAGCATACCCTGGAGGTATGGCTGAAGGGCAACATCGGGCCGGTGGCGGAACTGTTTAATGAAGATCTCGACGAAGCGGATAACGCCGAGGTGATCCGCAAGCTGCTGGACACCCTGAAGTCGGCGCTGATGGAAGAGCGGCAGATGGAGCTGGCCCTGCGCGCCAGCGAAGCGCTGCTGCAGTTTAATCCGGAAGATCCGTATGAGATCCGCGACCGCGGGCTGATATACGCCCAGCTGGACTGCGATCACGTGGCGCTGTTGGATCTGAGCTATTTCGTTGAGCAGTGCCCGGAGGATCCGATCAGCGAGATGATCCGCGCGCAGATCAACACGATTTCGCATAAACAAATTACATTGCATTAGTCTGGAACCATTCCGGTTACACCCTGATAAGGCGAACTTATGAAACAAAAAGTGGTTAGCATTGGTGATATCAACGTAGCGAACGACCTGCCGTTCGTGCTGTTCGGCGGGATGAACGTGCTGGAGTCGCGCGACCTGGCGATGCGTATCTGCGAACATTATGTCACCGTTACGCAGAAGCTTGGTATTCCCTACGTCTTCAAAGCCTCCTTTGATAAAGCCAACCGTTCCTCCATCCACTCCTATCGTGGGCCGGGTCTGGAAGAAGGGATGAAGATTTTCCAGGAGCTGAAGCAGACCTTTGGCGTGAAAATCATCACCGACGTTCATGAAGCCTGCCAGGCGCAGCCGGTAGCTGACGTGGTGGACGTGATCCAGCTTCCGGCTTTCCTCGCGCGCCAGACTGACCTGGTGGAAGCGATGGCGAAGACCGGGGCGGTGATCAACGTCAAGAAGCCGCAGTTTGTCAGCCCGGGTCAGATGGGCAACATCGTCGATAAGTTTATCGAAGGGGGTAACGACAAAGTAATCCTCTGCGACCGCGGCGCGAACTTCGGTTACGACAACCTGGTCGTGGATATGCTCGGCTTCGGCGTGATGAAGAAAGCCTCCAACAACTCGCCGGTCATTTTCGACGTCACCCACGCGCTGCAGTGCCGCGACCCGTTTGGCGCAGCCTCCGGCGGTCGTCGTGCGCAGGTGAGCGAGCTGGCCCGCGCCGGTATGGCGGTAGGTATCGCCGGTCTGTTTATTGAAGCGCATCCGGATCCGGACCACGCGAAATGCGACGGCCCGTCCGCGCTGCCGCTGGATAAACTGGAGCCGTTCCTCAAACAGATGAAAGCGATTGACGATCTGGTGAAAAGCTTCGACGAGCTGGATACCAGCAAGTAAGCCTGACTGCATCAGTAAAAAAGCCTGCCGGCGTCAAAACCGG
>NZ_GL882834.1:71487-75414 GCF_000195655.1 Klebsiella sp. MS 92-3 | reverse complement strand
TCTCGCCCGGACTCCGCCGGGTGGGAAAGCGGGGTCAGGCGAAAATGGTCATCAGATAGGCGGCGAACAGCGCCATGTGGGCCGCGCCGTTCAGCACATTGGTGCGTCCGGTGGAGAAGGAGATATGGCACAGCACCAGCGAGGCGACCATCACCACCATCTCCGGGGCGCCAAGGCCAAAGCGCAGCTCATTGCCGGTCAGGAAGGCGATGAGGGTGACCACCGGGACCGTCAGCGATATGGTGGCCAGCACGGAGCCGAAAAACAGATTCATCGCCCGCTGAACCTGATTGTTGAGCACCGCTTTCAGGGCGCCAAGGCCTTCCGGCGACAGGATCAGCAGAGCCACCAGGAAGCCTGTAAAGGCCACCGGGGCATTCATGCTGGTCAACAGCGTTTCCAGCGGGTTAGCGTTCATTTTGGTAACCGCGATCACTGCCACCAGGTGCACCAGCAGCCAGGCGGTATGCCACCCGCTGCTGTGGGCGGACGGTTTACCGTGGTGCGGGTCGTCATCGTCGCTGTCGTCTTCATGCTCATAAACAAACAGGCTCTGATGGGTTTTGGTCTGAATAAGCAGGAAAACGCCGTACATGGCCGCCGAAATTACCGCCACCAGCAGCGATTGCCCGGTGCTGAAGTTCGCGCCCGGCAGCGCCATCGGAAAGACCAGCACGATAATCGCTAGCGGAAACAGGGCGATAAGATACTGCTTAATGCCGAACAGATTCATATATTGGGTGGCGAATTTACGCCCGCCCAGCAGCAGAGAGAAACCGACCAGACCGCCGGTGACGATCATAATAATGGAGTAGAGGGTATCCCGCATCAAGGTCGGCGCGGCGTCGCCGGTGGCCATTAAGGCAGAGATCAAACTGACCTCAAGGATAACCACCGACAGGCTTAAAATCAGGGAGCCATAGGGTTCGCCCAGGCGGTGGGCGAGGACGTCGGCGTGGCGGACCACGCTGAAGGCGCTGCTCAAAATGCCGACCAGCGCGAGGATATTGATCGCGATGACCACTGGCAGTGACTGGCTGCTGCCCCAGAAAAACAGCACCGCCAGCGCCAGCACCGGAAAGACGAGGGAAGACTCCTTATGGCGGGTTTTTACCGCCTCATGTGCATGGGTCATGAACCATCTCCATTTATGCAGGTGTTATAATTATAAAAACGTAGGGCGGTAAAGTAACAGATCTTGCTAAATTACCGCTGGTTTTTTACTTAAATTTACGGGTATCGAGGGATATCTTGATTAGTTTATTATAATTTATGTTTACTTATATTTAGTTCTTATTATTCAGATAATTACTAAAATAATTTTTCTACTCATTTTGACCTTGATAGCCAGCCGACTGCGTACCAGACTTAAACTTAATGCTCAAACAGGAGGTCAGTATGCCCTATCGCAGTAAACAAGAACTCCCCGACAGCGTTCAGCATGTACTGCCTGCCCATGCGCAGGAAATTTATAAAGAAGCGTTTAACAGCGCCTGGGATCAATATAAAGATAAAGACGAGCGGCGCGATGACGCCAGCCGCGAAGAGACGGCGCACAAAGTCGCCTGGGCGGCGGTGAAGAACAGCTATGAGAAAGGCGATGATGATAAGTGGCATAAGAAAAAATAATCGCTGACGCCGCTTTTTCGCTTGCCAGCGCCCCGCTGATTGCTTATTGAAAGATAAAGCTGGATAATATTTCAGCAATATTGACGGATGCATGAGACGAACGCCGGGAAGCGGGCAGTGGCGGAGGTAGTAAACAGTGTTAACTCGTGATTTCTTAATGAATGCGGATTGTAAGACAGCGTTTGGCGCTATTGAGGAATCGCTACTCTGGTCGGCAGAACAACGTGCAGCCTCGCTGGCGGCGACGCTGGCCTGCCGCCCGGATGATGGCTCAGTATGGATCTTTGGCTACGGTTCGCTTATCTGGAACCCGGCGCTCAATTATCGCGAGTCCTGCACCGGCACGCTGCCGGGCTGGCACCGCGCGTTTTGCCTGCGGTTGACCGCCGGGCGCGGTAGTGCCTGCCAGCCGGGACGCATGCTGGCTCTCAAAGAGGGCGGCCGAACCACCGGCGTCGCCTATCGTCTGCCTGACGACACGCTGGAGGAGGAGCTGACCCTGCTGTGGAAGCGGGAGATGATCACCGGCTGCTATCTGCCCACCTGGTGCAAGCTGGAGCTGGACGACGGACGGACGGTGAATGCCCTGGTGTTTATTATGGATCCGCGCCATCCACTGTTTGAACCGGATACCAGTGCCCAGGTTATCGCCCCGCTGATCGCCCGGGCCAGCGGGCCGCTCGGCACCAACGCCCAGTATCTGTTTTCGCTTGAGCAGGCGCTGCGCAAGCTGGGCATGCACGATGCCAGTCTCGATGACCTGGTGGCCAGCGTCCGCGCGCTGTTGGGCGAGAGTCCGACGCCGGGCCTGGCCTGAGCGCGCGCAAAAGAAAACGCCCGGCATGACCGGGCGTCCGATTGCTGACCAGTAAGGAAAAAGCGTGGTTTTTCCTTACTGGTGGTTATCAGCCGAAAATCAATAAATTGATTTTCCTTGTTATTTTTCTGGTGCAATCTGCAAGTACAATGATTGCATGAGGTTTGTCATGAATCCCACGCCCGGCATGACCGGGCGTGTGTTCTGGCAGTGACGGTCAGGCCGGCACGTAGCTGATGGAGTGCTCCAGCGACTGGCTGTGACTGTCGATAAGCACGTTCCAGGTGCCGCTGTAGGGCACCGTCAGATAGGCGCTGTCCCGATCCTGCACGCTCAGAATATCCGCATGACTGTCGCCCGGGACCTTCGCGCTCATCAGATGAATATGGCAGCGCTCTGAGCACCGCACCACCAGCGTGTCACCACCAAATAACGTCAAACTTGCTTTAACCATCGCCATTTTATACCCCGTTTCTGTCCCGCTACAGCATCCTGCCCACCCAGTCCTCGCGTGATATTGTTCACACTTTGCTCTGTGCATCACACCAAACGGCGCGGGTCGGGATGCTGATTTTGATCAAAAAAAGGGATAAAGATTAAACAAAAATGACGTTGTTCCTGAAAGCATTCAGCTAACGTTTTTTTTACCTCTGCAGGCGGCGAAACCTGATATTTCCTGCCGTTTGGCGCCCCAGATTCAGAAGGTCAGCACTTTATCTGCCGCCAGGGTCCACTGGGCCAGCTCAACGAGAGTGCCAACCTCCACGCCGTCAACCAGCGGCAGTGCGCTGACCCCGCGGCCGTCCGCGCAGGTTTTACACAGCTTCACGGGAACCTGCTGGGCGGTGAGGATCTCCAGCATCTGCTGCACATTATACCCTTCTGCCGGCTTCTGCCCCCGCAGCCCGGCGGTGACGGCGTCGGACATCAGAAACAGCTTGAGATCGAGGTCGGACTGCTGCTCGCGCAGGGCAATGGCCAGGCGCAGGCTGTTGAACAGGGATTCGCTGCCGTAGGCGGCGCCGTTGGCGATGATCACAATACGTTGCATACAAACTCCTTCTTAAAGGCACGGTTATTGCTTTAGGCAGTATAAAGCGTTAACCCGGAGGAGGGGTATGAATAATACGACTGGTCATGCGCACGATGCGACGGCCTGGCTGCAGCTGGCGCGTCGCCTGCAAAAACAACAGCTTCAGCAGCTTAGCCAACTGGGGGAACTGGCCAGCCAGCTCAGCGCGCTGGTGCATATGCTGCAGTGTGAGCGCGGGGCGTCGAATATCTATCTTTGCTCGGGCGGCTTGCTGTATACAGCGGAGTGTCGGGCGGGAGGGGCGCTGGTTGACGAGCGGCTAGCCCTGTTTTATGCCAGCCTCGAACGGGCGCGCGCGGTAGCCGGCAGCGCGCTGTGCTGGCGTATCGCCAGAGCGGTTGACGAGCTGGCGCAGCTCCCGGCGCTACGCGCGCAGATCGGCCGCCGG
>NZ_GL882834.1:64767-71372 GCF_000195655.1 Klebsiella sp. MS 92-3 | reverse complement strand
CGGCGCTACGCGCGCAGATCGGCCGCCGGCAAATTGCCGCTGAAGCCGCGACGGAGCAGTTCAGCCGCGTCATCCGCCATCTGCTGAACATCGCCCCGCAGCTCAATGACAGCATTGACGATCCGCCGGTGGCTGGTCGGATGGTCGCCCTGTACAGCTTTATGCAGGGAAAAGAGCTGGTGGGCCAGGAGCGCGCGCTGGGAGCATTGGGCTTTACCCGCGGCGAGTTCAGCGACAGCCTGCGCCAGCAGCTGGTGGACCGTATTGACGGTCAGCAGCCCTGCTTCGACAGCTTTCAGGCGCTGGGCAGCCCGGCGACCGTCCAGTTGTTCAGAACCCAGTGCCACGCCGGTCTGGATATTGAACAGCTGCGGCGGATCGCCTGTACCCGCCAGCCGGCTGCCGACGGCGGGGAAACGGCGCTGCGCTGGTTTGGCCTGCAAACCCAACGGCTTGAGCAATTGCGCGAAGTGGAAGAGCAACTGATCGACGATCTGCTGGATGCCACCTACGCGCTGTTAGCAGACGACGCGCCTGGCTGGCAGGCCGGAGAGGAAGACGATAGCGTGACGCCACGGCTCGATAAACAGCTACTGCCGCTGGTGCGCCAGCAGGCCTATGAGCTGCAGCAGCTCTCCAGCCAGCTGGCCTCGCTGAAAGACGCGCTCGAAGAGCGCAAGCTGATCGAAAAAGCGAAAAGTCTGCTGATGACGCACCAGGGAATGCAGGAGGAGCAGGCCTGGCAGACGCTGCGCAAGATGGCCATGGACAAAAATCAGCGCATGGTTGAGATAGCCCGCGCGCTGCTGATGGTGAAGGCGATTTGGCCGCTAACACCAAAGGAGTAGATGCACAATCGATGGGCATTCTTTGCCTGCCGGCGGTGCACTTTTAGGTGAAAAACCGGCCAGCGTTGGGAAAAAGCCCGCCAGCGCGCTATTGCCAAAGCTGGCATCCCGTTTGCATTACTTATTAAGTGAATAAAAGTCCGGGCAACGAACCAATGGCGGTTCGGGTGTCCGTGGATAAAGGCGTCCTGCAGTGCGTATGCATTGTCGGGCGCTTTTTTTTTGCGCATGGTGGAGCGGATATGGGCGACAAATTTTCAATTTCCCGGCGGCGCTTGCTGCAGGCAGGGGCCGCGCTGGGCGGCGCGATGCTGCTGCCGGGCGTGATGCAGGCCGCCTGGGCCGGCGGCTCGGACAAACCGGAGCAAACCCGCGTGCGGGTCGGATTTATTCCGCTGACCGATTGCGCGCCGCTGGCCATCGCCGCGGCGAAGGGGTTTGACCAAAAATATGGCATCACCCTGGTGGCGAGTAAGGAAGCCAGCTGGGCGGCGGTGCGCGACAAGCTGGTGGCCGGCGAGCTCGACGCGGCGCATATTCTCTATGGCCTGCTGTACGGCCTCGAACTGGGGATCGCCAGCAAGCCGCAGGCGATGGCCAATTTGATGACCCTCAACCGCAATGGGCAGGCGATTACCCTCTCCAGCGAGCTGCAGGAGAAAGGGGTGACCGACCTCGGCGGGCTGAAGCGGCTGATCGACCGCAGCGCGCCGGGCAGTTACACCTTCGCCCATACCTTTCCTACCGGCACCCATGCCATGTGGCTTTACTACTGGCTGGCGAGCGCCGGCATCGATCCCTTCAACGATGTGCGCACCGTCGTGGTGCCGCCGCCGCAGATGGTGATGAACATGCGCATCGGCAATATGAGCGGCTTTTGTGTCGGCGAGCCGTGGAACGCCCGCGCTATTAACGACCGTATCGGCTTCACCGCGGCCACTTCCCAGGATATCTGGCCCGAGCATCCGGAAAAGGTGCTGGGCACCCGTCGCGACTGGGTGGAACGCAACCCGAACACCGCCCGCGCGCTGGTGGCGGCCCTGATGGAGGCGCAGCGCTGGATCGCCGCCTCGCCGGAGAACACCCGGGAGACGGCCCGCCTGCTCGCCAGACGCGGCTGGCTCAATACCAAGGAGCAATACCTCACCGGCCGGATGCTTGGAGAGTATGACAACGGCCTTGGCCGCCGCTGGCAGGATGCCCATCCGATGCGCTTCTGGGCCGGGGGCGAGGTGAGTTTCCCGTGGCTGTCGGACGGGATGTGGTTCCTCACCCAGTTCCGCCGCTGGGGGTTGCTGAAGCAGGCTCCGGATTACCTCGCGGTGGCGTCGCGCATTAACCGCATCGATGTCTGGCAGGCTGCCGCCCAGGCGGTAGGAGGGATCCGCGCGCCGGCAGCCAGGATGCGCAGCAGCACACTAATGGACGGGACGGTATGGAACGGGTCCGACCCGGAAGGCTACGCCCGCCATTTCTCTATTCAACGTAAGGGGGCATGAGATGAAGCAGGCACAACGTAAGCAACCGGTCGTCAGCGTGGACAACGCGCCTGGCGAAGTGATTATCCTGCCGCCGGTGCAGGTCCGGCGCACCACGCCGGCCGTCACGCGCTGGCTGCGTGAGCTCACCCAGCGCCTGCTGCCCCCGCTGTTGGGGCTGGGAGTGCTGCTGCTGGCCTGGCAGCTGGCGGCGATGCATAGCAAAGGCTTTCCCACGCCGCTGAGCACGCTGGACTCGGCGCTGACCCTGTTTGCCGATCCGTTCTATCAGGACGGGCCCAATGACATGGGCATCGGCTGGAACGTGCTGGCCTCCCTGCAGCGCGTGGCGGTGGGCTTCGGCCTGGCGGCGCTGGCGGGCATTCCGCTGGGGTTTTTGATCGGCCGTTCGCTGTTCTTCGCCCGCATGTTTAATCCGCTAATTGCTCTGCTGCGCCCGGTCAGCCCGCTGGCCTGGCTGCCGATTGGCCTGCTGCTGTTCCAGAAGGCGGAGCCGGCTTCCAGCTGGACCATTTTTATCTGCTCCATCTGGCCGATGGTGATCAACACCGCGGAGGGTGTGCGGCGGATCCCGCAGGACTATCTCAACGTCGCCCGCGTCCTCCAGCTCTCGGAGTGGACGGTGATGCGCAAAATCCTCTTTCCGGCGGTGCTGCCGGCGGTGCTTACCGGCGTGCGCCTCTCCATCGGCATCGCCTGGCTGGTGATCGTGGCGGCGGAAATGCTTACCGGCGGGCTGGGGATCGGCTTCTGGATCTGGAACGAGTGGAACAACCTCAATGTGGAAAACATCATCATCGCCATCGTCATTATCGGCGTCGTCGGCCTGCTGCTGGAGCAGGGCCTGATGCTGCTCGCTCGCCGCTTTAGCTGGCAGGAAAAATAAGGAGCCAACATGAAACCATTAATTCAGGTGCAGGCCGTCAGCCAACGCTTCAACACCGCCAGCGGCGAGTTCCTGGCGCTGCAGAATGTCTCCTTCGATATCGTCGAAGGGGAGACCATTAGCCTGATCGGCCACTCGGGTTGCGGAAAATCGACCCTGCTGAACCTGATCGCCGGGATCACCACCCCTACCGAGGGCGGACTACTGTGTGATAACCGGGAAATCGCCGGTCCCGGGCCGGAGCGGGCGGTGGTTTTCCAGAACCACTCGCTGCTGCCGTGGCTGAGCTGTTTCGACAATGTGGCGCTGGCGGTGGATCAGGTGTTCCGTCGCACCATGAGCAAGAGTGAGCGCCGGGAGTGGATCGAACACAACCTGGCGCGCGTACAGATGGGTCATGCGCTGCACAAACGTCCCGGGGAGATCTCCGGCGGCATGAAGCAGCGGGTGGGTATCGCCCGGGCGCTGGCGATGAAGCCGAAAGTGCTGCTGCTTGATGAGCCCTTCGGCGCCCTGGATGCGCTGACCCGCGCCCACCTCCAGGACACGGTGATGCATATCCAGCAGGAGCTCAATACCACCATCGTCATGATCACCCACGACGTTGATGAAGCGGTGCTGCTCTCGGATCGGGTGCTGATGATGACCAACGGTCCGGCGGCGACGGTCGGCGAGATCCTCGCGGTCGATCTGCCGCGTCCGCGCCACCGCGTTCAGCTGGCGGACGACAGCCGGTATCACCATCTGCGCCAGCAGATCCTCCATTTCCTGTATGAAAAACAGCCGAAAGCGGCGTAAGGAGGCGGTCATGACGCGGCGACTGGTGGTGATCGGTAACGGCATGGCGGCCACCCGGCTGGTGCAGCGGCTGGTTGAGCGCGACCCCGCGCGGTTTGCCATTACCGTCGTCGGCGACGAGCCGCACCCGGCCTATAACCGCATTCAGCTCTCGCCGCTGCTGGCAGGTGAAAAAACGGCGGCGCAGATCCCGTTGCTGCCGGCGGAGTGGTATACCCGGCACGGGGTGTGCCTGCGGTCTGGCGAGGCGGTCGATGAAGTCGATATTCAGCAACGGCGGCTGCGCATCGCGGAAACCTGGCTGCCGTGGGATGAACTGGTGTTCGCCACCGGTTCGCGGCCCTTTATCCCGCCGCTGCCGGGCATTGATCGTCCGCAGGTTATGCCCTTCCGCACCCTGGCGGACGTGGAACGTATTCTGGCGATACCCGGCCCGGCGGTGGTGATTGGCGGCGGGGTGCTGGGGGTGGAAGCGGCGGCGGCGCTGCGTCGTCACGGCGGAGAGGTCACTCTTCTGCATCGCGGCAGCGGATTAATGGCGCCGCTGACCGACGCTTTTGCCGCCGATGAGCTCAGGCAGCAGCTTGAAGCGCGCGGCATTCGCTGCGTGCTGGAGTGCCGCATCGCCGCCATCGACGCCGATGGCGTGCGGCTGGCGGACGGGCGCGTATTCCGCGCCGCCAGAGTGGTGCTGGCTACCGGCGTGCAGCCCGACAGCCGTCTGGCGGCGCAGTCCGGCGTGCTGTGCCAGCGGGGGATCGTGGTCGACCGTCAGATGGCCTCCTCGCTGCCGGGGATCAGCGCCATCGGCGAATGTTGCGAAATTGACGGCAAGACCTGGGGGCTGGTGGCTCCCTGCCTGCGTCAGGCCGAGGTGCTGGCGGATCGCCTGTGCGGCGCCCCCGGCGAGGGCTTTGTCTGGCAGGATGCCGGGACCCGCCTGAAGGTCACCGGCATTGAACTCTTTAGCGCTGGCGAGCAGCAGCCCGGCGAACAGGATGACATTTATACCAGCTGGGACCCCATCGACCGCCACTATCGTCGCCTGCTGCTGCGCGATGGCCGCCTGCGCGGCGTGCTGCTGATGGGCGACTGCACCGCCGCCGCCGCGCTTACCGCGCGCCTGGAAAGCGATGAGCCTGTCACCGTGGACTGGCTTTTTGACCCCTCTTCAACGCAGCCGCAGGCTGCAGGAATAATGACGATGACGAAACCTGTATTAGTGCTGGTGGGACATGGCATGGTCGGCCACCATTTTCTCGAACAATGCGTGAGCCGCAATCTGCATCAGCAATATCGAATCGTGGTGTTTGGCGAAGAGCGTTACCCCGCCTACGACCGGGTACACCTCTCCGAGTATTTTGCCGGACGCAGCGCCGAGTCGCTGTCGCTGGCGGCCGGGGATTTCTTTATTGAACACGGTATTGAACTCCGCCTCGGCGAGGCGGTGGCGACCATCGACCGCGAAGCACGGCTGGTACGGGACGCCGAGGGGCATGAAATCCACTGGGATAAACTGGTGCTGGCGACCGGCTCGTATCCCTTTGTTCCGCCAATCCCCGGTAACGATCTCGCGGGGTGCTTTGTCTACCGCACTCTTGACGATCTCGACCGTATCGCCGCCCATGCCGCCGCGGCGAAGAGCGGGGTGGTTATCGGCGGCGGGCTGCTCGGGCTGGAGGCGGCCAACGCCCTGAAACAGCTGGGGCTGGAGACGCAGGTGGTGGAGTTTGCCCCGAACCTGATGGCCGTCCAGCTGGATAACGGCGGGGCGGCGATGCTCCGGGAGAAGATCGTCGCCCTCGGCGTGGGGGTGCATACCAGCAAAGCGACCACCGCCATCGTGCGCGAGGCCGACGGCCTGCGGCTGAACTTTGCCGACGGCGGCGCGTTGCGGACCGACATGGTGGTCTTCTCGGCGGGGATCCGCCCGCAGGACGCGCTGGCCCGCGGCTGCGCGCTGCAGGTGGGCGAACGCGGGGGAATTCACATCGACGACCAGTGCCGCACCTCTGACCCGAACGTGCTGGCGATAGGCGAATGCGCCCTGTGGGACAATAAAATTTACGGTCTGGTGGCGCCGGGCTATCAGATGGCGCGCATCGCCGCGGCCACTCTCGCAGGAGAGGACGCCTGCTTTAGCGGCGCCGACATGAGCACCAAACTGAAGCTGCTGGGGGTCGACGTGGCCTCGTTTGGCGATGCGCAGGGGCGCACGCCGGGCTGTCAGAGCTATCAATGGACCGACGGTCCGCAGCAGATTTACAAAAAAATCGTCGTCAGTCAGGACGGCAAAGCCCTGCTTGGCGGCGTGCTGGTGGGGGATGCCAGCGACTATGCCACGCTGCTGCAGATGATGCTGAACGGCATGGCGCTGCCGCCGCGTCCGGAGAGTCTGATCCTGCCCGCGCTGGAGGGAGCCGCGCCGAAGGCGCTCGGCGTCGCGGCGCTGCCGGACAGCGCGCCGATCTGCTCCTGCCATAACGTCAGCAAAGGCGATATCTGCCAGGCGGTGAACAATGGGGCGGGGGATATGTCGGCGATAAAAAGCTGCACCAGAGCGGCTACCCGCTG
>NZ_GL882834.1:47760-64645 GCF_000195655.1 Klebsiella sp. MS 92-3 | reverse complement strand
GGCGGCGGCAGCGCGCTGGTGAAACAGGTGATGGAGTATCAGCTGGCGGAGCAGGGCGTCGAAGTGAAAAAAGACGTCTGCGAACATTTCCCGTGGTCGCGCCAGGAGATCTACCATCTGGTACGGGTTAACCATATCCATACCTTCGAGCAGTTGATTAGTCGCTACGGCCAGGGGCACGGCTGCGATGTCTGCAAACCGCTGGTGGCCTCGGTGCTGGCCTCCTGCTGGAACGAGTACCTGCTGAAGCCGGCGCACCTGCCGCTGCAGGATACCAACGACCGCTATTTCGCCAATATCCAGAAGGACGGGAGCTATTCGGTGGTGCCGCGGATGGCGGCAGGGGAAGTGACGCCGGACGGACTGATCGCCATCGGGCAGATCGCCAAACGTTACCAGCTCTACAGCAAAGTGACCGGCGGCCAGCGCATCGACCTGTTTGGCGCGCGGCTGGAACAGCTGCCGGCTATCTGGCGCGAGCTGGCCGACGCCGGGTTTGAAACCGGCCACGCCTACGGCAAGTCGCTGCGCACGGTGAAATCCTGCGTCGGCTCAACCTGGTGTCGCTACGGCGTGCAGGACTCCACCGGGCTCGCGGTACGGCTCGAGCATCGCTACAAAGGGCTACGCGCCCCGCACAAAATCAAGATGGCGGTCTCCGGCTGCACCCGCGAATGCGCTGAAGCCCAGGGGAAAGATATCGGGGTGATTGCCACCGACAAAGGCTGGAATCTGTACGTCTGCGGCAACGGCGGGATGAAACCGCGTCACGCCGACCTGTTTGCCAGTGATCTCGACGAAGCGACGCTGATCCGCAGCATCGATCGTCTGCTGATGTTCTATATCCGTACCGCCGATCGCCTGCAGCGAACCAGCACCTGGATGGATAACCTGGAGGGCGGCGTCGCCTATCTGCGGCAGGTGGTGCTGGAGGATAGTCTTGGCATTGGCGAGGAGCTGGAGCAGGAGATGGCCCGGATCGTCGACAGCTACCAGTGCGAGTGGCAGACCACCCTCAACGATCCGCAGCGTCTGGCGCTGTTCCGCTCCTTCGTTAATAGCGACCAGCCCGACGAGGCTGTGCAGCGCCGCGATCTGCGCGGTCAGCCGCAGCCGCTGCTGACTGAGACGTTGCCCGAAGGCGAACTCCCATCCCGACCGTGGCAGGCGGTATGCGACCTTGACGCCATTCCGGCGCAGGCGGGGATCGGCGCCCGCTTAGGGGAGCGGCAGATTGCCCTGTTCCGCTTCGGCGAGCGGGTCTACGCCCTCGACAACCGCGAGCCGGGCAGCGCGGCCAACGTGCTGTCGCGTGGGCTGTTAGGGGACGTCGGCGGCGAGCCGGTGGTGATCTCCCCGCTGTACAAACAGCGGATACGCCTGCGCGACGGCTGGCCGTGCGACGGCGACGAACAGGCGGTACGCGCCTGGCCGGTGAAAGTAGAAAACGGCAAAGTGTGGGTGGGCAACCAGCAGCTGCTGGCCCGCGCGGAGGCCTCCTGATGAAGACCATCCGAACGACCTGCCCCTACTGCGGCGTAGGCTGCGGGGTGTTGGCGAGCGTGGACGACGCGGGGCAGGTGAGCGTGCGCGGCGACGATCAGCACCCGGCGAACCTCGGCCGTCTGTGCGTCAAAGGGGCCGCCTTAGGGGAGACCACGGGCCTGGCGGGGCGGCTGCTGACGCCGGAGGTCGACGGCCAGCAGGTAGCCTGGCCTCAGGCGCTGGCGGAAACCGCTGCGCGCCTGCGACAGATCATCGACCAGCACGGACCGCAAGCGGTGGCCTTTTACGCCTCCGGCCAGCTGTTAACCGAGGATTACTATGCCGCCAATAAGCTGATGAAAGGGTTTATCGGCGCGGCGAACATCGATACCAATTCACGGCTGTGCATGTCGTCAGCGGTCACTGGCTACAAGCGGGCCTTTGGCGCCGACGTGGTGCCCTGCAGCTACGATGATGTGGAAAACAGCGATCTGGTGGTGCTGGTCGGCTCGAACGCCGCCTGGGCGCATCCGGTGCTGTTCCAGCGGCTGGCGCAGGCGAAGCGGGATAATCCCCGATTGCGGATCGTGGCGATCGACCCCCGACGCACCGCTACCTGCGAGATCGCCGACCGCCATCTGGCGCTGGCCCCGGGAAGCGACGGCGGGTTGTTTGCGGGGCTGCTTAACGCCCTGGCTGAGGCAGGAGCCTGCGTCGATGGCTTTCGCGACGGCCCGCAGGCGCTGGCCGCCGCCCGCGGCTGGGACGTGGCGAGGGTGGCGGCCTTTTGCGGTCTGCCTGCCGATGAGGTGGCGGGATTCTATCGCGAGTTCATCGCCGCCCCGCGGGCGATCACCCTCTACACCATGGGAATCAATCAATCCGCCAGCGGCAGCGACAAATGTAACGCCATCATCAACGTCCATCTGGCCAGCGGGAAGTATGGCCGCCGCGGCTGCGGCCCCTTTTCGCTGACCGGTCAACCCAACGCCATGGGCGGCCGCGAAGTCGGCGGGCTGGCGACGATGCTGGCGGCGCACATGGATTTTGTGCCAGACGATCTGCAGCGGCTGGCCCGCTTCTGGGGGACGGAACGGCTGGCGCAGACCCCCGGGCTGACCGCCGTGGAGCTGTTTGCCGCCATTGGCCGCGGCGAGGTCAAAGCGGTCTGGATCATGGGTACCAACCCGGTGGTGTCGCTCCCTGACAGCCACGCGGTGAGCCAGGCGCTGGCCGCCTGTCCGCTGGTGATCGTCTCGGATGTCGCCGCCCAGACCGATACCGGACGTTTCGCCCACATCCGCTTTCCGGCGCTGGCCTGGGGCGAGAAGAATGGCACGGTCACCAACTCGGAGCGGCGGATCTCCCGTCAGCGCAGCTTTCTGCCGCCGCCGGGGGAGGCGAAAGCGGACTGGTGGATCATCGCCAGAGTGGGCCAGGCTCTGGGGTATCGCGAGGCGTTTGCCTGGCAGCATCCGCATGACGTCTTCCGCGAGCATGCGGCGCTGTCCGGTTTCGAAAACGACGGCCAGCGGGCGTTTGATATCGGCGCGCTGGCTGATCTCAGCCGTGAGGCGTGGGACGCCATGCCGCCGGTGCGCTGGCCGGTCAGCCGCAGCGAGGCCGCCTGGGATATCACGCGCGGCTGGCATGGCGATGGCAGGCTGCGGATGGTGCCGGTGACGCCTCAACCGACCCGGGCGACAACCGATGCCTTTTATCCGCTGATCCTCAACAGCGGGCGGATCCGCGATCAGTGGCACACCATGACCCGTACCGGCGCGGTGCCGCGGCTGATGCAGCATATCGCGGAGCCAATGGTGGAGGTGGCGCCGCAGGATGCCGTTCGCTATCAGCTTCCCGCTGACGGGCTGGCGCGGATCTGGTCGCGTCATGGGGTGATGGTGGCGAAAGTGGCGATCAGCGAAGGGCAGCGCCCCGGCTCGCTGTTTGTTCCGATGCACTGGAACAACCAGTTTGCCCGTCAGGGGCGGGTGAATAACCTGCTGGCCGCCGTCACGGACCCGTATTCCGGCCAGCCGGAAAGTAAACAGGCGGCGGTGGCGATCGCCGCCTGGCAACCGGCCTGGCACAGCGAGCTTTTTTGCCGCGAACCGCTACCATTTCCTGCGGCCTGGCATTGGCGGCGGCGGGCGGCGCCAGGCGTGCTGCACTACTCGCTGGCCGGGGAGGCATCTGCCCGACAGTGGCTCAGCGCGTGGTGCGCCCGGCGCGGCTGGCAGTTACAGGTGGCTGACGGCGGCGCGGTGTGGAACCTGCTGGCCTGGCATCAGGGAAGGCTGATGCTCGGCTGGTGGAGCGATGCGCGCGAGCCGGCGGTGGATTGCGCATGGATAAGCGCTGCCTTTGCCGCGCCGCCGTCCGATGCTGTCCAACGACATGCCTTGCTTAGCGGCCGACCGGGCGCCGCCGTCGCGCCGCGGGGGCGGATCGTCTGCAGCTGCTTTGGGGTGGGGGAATGGTCAATTAACGAGGCCATCGCCAGCGGCTGCGCCAGCGTCGGGGCGCTGGGTGGGAAGCTGAAATGCGGGACCAACTGCGGCTCTTGCGTGCCGGAGCTCAACGCGCTGCTGGCGGCGCAACGAACCCGGGCGTAACGGTGGCGCGCAGCGACGCCTCCGGTTGGGAGGCACCTTACCCAACCGGTTTCAGCTTATTCCTGGAATTGCCCACAGGGCTGCGGGAGCAGGGAAAAAACGATAAACTAACACTTCTATCCATTTTTGTGAGCTTGCGCAAACTCTGTTAATGCCTGTGTCGTTCCGTTTGTTGCCAACGTTGACCTTTCTCCTGCTGTTGCCGGGCGTTCCCGTCTGGGCGCTGACCGCCAGCGACACCACCCGCCCTGCGCAAGCGCAAGATCCGCTGCCCGATATGGGGATTGCTCCCCAGGTTGATGACGACGCCCGGCACTTTGCCGAAGTGGCGAAGAAGTTTGGCGAGGCCAGCATGAGCGACAATGGTCTGACGGCGGGTGAACAGGCGCAGCTGTTTGCCATCAGTAAAATCGGCAATGAAGTGAGTCATCAACTGGAGAGTTGGCTCTCGCCGTGGGGCAACGCCAATGTCGACCTGCTGGTCGATAAAGAGGGGAAATTCACCGGCAGTAAAGGGAGCTGGTTCGTGCCGTTGCAGGATAACGACCGTTATCTGACGTGGAACCAGTACTCGGTGACCCGGCGCGAGCACGATCTGGTGGGCAACATCGGGCTTGGCCAGCGTTGGCGGGTCGGCGGTTGGCTGCTGGGCTATAACTCGTTTTACGATAAAGTGCTGAGCGAAAGCCTGGCGCGCGGCAGCGTTGGCGCCGAAGCGTGGGGAGAATATCTCCGCCTGTCGGCAAACTATTACCATCCGCTGGGCGACTGGCAGCTACGCGATAATCAGACTCAGGAGCAGCGGATGGCCGCAGGGTATGACGTCACCGCCCAGGCGCGGCTGCCGTTCTACCAGCACATCAACACCAGCGTCAGCGTCGAACAGTATTTCGGCGATAGCGTCGATCTGTTTCACTCCGGCACCGGCTACCATAATCCGGTGGCCGTCTCCGTTGGGCTCAATTACACCCCGGTCCCGCTGGTCACGGTGACCGCTAAGCATAAGCAGGGGGAAAATGGCGTCAGCCAGAACAATGTGGGCCTGAAGCTAAACTACCGCTTTGGCGTACCCCTTAAGCAGCAGCTTGCGGCAGACGAGGTGGCGATCAGCAACTCGCTGCGCGGGAGCCGCTTCGATAGTCCGGAGCGGGATAATCTGCCGGTGGTGGAGTATCGTCAGCGCAAAAATCTGACGGTCTATCTGGCCACGCCGCCCTGGGATCTGCAGTCCGGGGAGACGGTGCAGTTGAAGCTGCAGATCCATAGTCTGCATGGCATCAAGGCGCTGCACTGGCAGGGAGACACCCAGGCCCTCAGCCTGACGCCGCCGGTAGATGCCAGCAGCCCCGATGGCTGGAGCATCATTATGCCGGTGTGGAACAGTGAACCGGGCGCCGCGAACCGCTGGCGCCTGTCGGTGGTGGTGGAGGATAAACAGGGGCAGCGCGTCTCCTCCAATGAGATCGCCCTGGCGCTGACCGAGCCGCTGGTCAAGTTTACCACGCCAGGCGTCTCCTGGACGGACTCGCCTTAGAAGATTCGCTCCTGGTGGACCCATACCGCCGCTTCCACGCGGGATTTGAGCTTCATTTTCTTCAGCATGTGCTTTACGTGTACTTTGACGGTGCTTTCGGTGATATCCAGGCGACGGGCGATCATTTTGTTCGGCAGTCCCTGGGCTATCAGCTTGAGAATGTCGCGCTCGCGCGGGGTCAGCTGGCTGATGTCCCGATCGGAGGTGGCGCGGTTGGCGCGCAGGCTGGCGGCCAGCACCGGCGTTAATGCTTCGCTTAATACCATCTCTCCGGCGGCCGCCTGCTGCAGCGCTTTCAGCAGATCTTCCGGTTCCATGTCCTTCAACAAATAGCCATCGGCGCCGCGCTTCAGGGCGGTGACAACGTCCTCTTCATGGTTGGAGACGCTGAAGACCACTACCCGGCCAGAAAGGGATTTCTCACGCAGCTTATCCAGCGTCTCCAGACCGTTCATGCCCGGCATATTAAGGTCCAGCAGGATCAGGTCAGGATCCAGCGACTCGGCCAGCTCGATACCTTGCGCGCCATTGCTGGCCTCGCCAATCACCTGGATGTCCGGCGCCATGCTGATCAACTGTTTCACGCCGGTGCGCAGCATCGGATGGTCGTCAATGAGAAGGATAGTTGCCCGTTCCTGTTGACTCATGAGGGTCTCCTTATTGGATGGAAAACGTTTTTTCCGGGATAAACGTGACGATCACTTCGGTTCCACCGGTTTCCCGGCGTCGTACCTGACAGTCACCGCGCAAGCTCTGGGCGCGATCCCGCATAATAATTAAACCGTAATGGTTACTCCGTTCGGCGTGGTCCGGTACGCCGCGGCCGTTATCCGCTACCACCAGACGAACCTGATTATCGCGTTGTGACACCGTCACGGTTACTTCGGTTGCGCTGGCATGCTTCAGAGCGTTGCTCAACGCTTCGCGAGCGATCTGCAGCAGGTGGATCGCCTGATGCGAGGGCACAAAGCGCGGCGGGAGCTGGTAATCAAGCTGCACCGTAAAGCCGAAGTGGGCGCTGTACTCCTGACAGCTGGCCTCCAGCGCCGGGCGCAGCCCCGGCTCGGTCAACTGCAGGCGGAAGGTGGTTAACAGCTCCCGCAGCTGGGCCCACGAGGTATTCAGTTCGTTACGGATCTGCCCCAGCAGCTGGCGGCTTTCCGTCGGCAAGGCGTCGCCTTGCATCTGCAGACAGCTAACCTGCATCTTCATACAGGATAGCGACTGGGCGATGGAGTCGTGCAGCTCGCGGGCGATAGTGGCCCGTTCTTCCATGACGATCAGCTGCTGCTGCTTCTCCTGATGGCGGTCCAGCGCCAGGGTGCTGGTCAGCTGTTCCACCAGGGTATCCACCAGCTGCTGCTGATCGTGGCTGAGATGGCGGCCAACCGGCAACGTCGCCAGCAGGATGCCGTACTGACTATGCGCATCTGACAGCCGCCACTTCAGCGTTGTTCCGCCATCCGGCAGCGGCGGCAGATTGCGTGGACAGAGGTAGCAGCCTTTATCATCACAGTCATCATCCGAGTGGCAGGTAAACTCCTGGTGATTATCTTCGTCTTCCAGGTCGTAAACCCGTACCTCGATATCGCGCAGCAGCGTCAGACCCTGCAGGCCATTCAGTACCGGCGAAATACGTTCGCAGAGCGGCGCGCTGGAGTGCAGCCGGCGGTTGGCCTGCCATAAGAAAGCGAGGATCTCGTTCTTCTGCTCCAGTCCGGCAGTCTTCTCCTGCACCCGCCGCTCGAGCACGGCATAGCTTTCCGCCAGCTCTTCCGACATGTTATTCAGCGCCATGCCCAGGGTCGCCATTTCGTTGCGGCCGCTGATGTGCGCCCGCTGGGTGAAATCACGCTGGCTCACCGCGCGCGCCATGCTCAGCAGCTGTTTCCACGGCCGCAGCAGGCGGGCGCGTAGCCAGATGATAGTGAAGATCAGCAGCAGCGCCATACCAATGGCGAGGATGCGATGGATCCAGACCACCCGTTCGATACGCTGCTCGGTGGTGTGGTCGAATGCGGTGACCAACTGGTCGATACGATCGACAAAGTCGGCGACATCCTGGGCCACTTCCGCCTGATTGACTGCGCGCTGCATCCCGGGGGCCAGCGCCAGCTGCCAGTACTGCTGCAGGGCTTTAAGCTGGATTTCCTGGCCGTCGCGGCGGGCGGAATTTTGCAGCTCCGGGCTGAAGACGGTGGCGGTCATGTCCGCCACCAGTTTTTGATCGTTTTCATTCAGCGGGATCGCCGCCAGCAGCCGGTAGCTTTGCATACGCAATGAACCGGCCTTGTTAATGGCGTGCGCGCTGCCCTGCACGCCGTTCACCAGGCGCGCGGAGATCGCCATGCCGGCGACGCCAATAATCGTGGCGAGCAGCACGATTAACGCCAGTTGATTGACCAGCGTCAGCGGGGTAAAAAGACGTTTTAACATGGAATGCGTGGCTCCTGACCGGTCATGTCTCCGGGAGTGGCGCTTATTCTCGACTATCCCCTGGAGTATACCCATACCCCCAAAGAGTTACTCCTTAATTGTCGGTGGTAGGCGATGTTAGGGGGGGGATTATACGCAACCCGGCAGCAGCGTGAAAAACCACACTTTTTTCCCCGCCATTCTCTACTCACTTGGAGGCATGGTTTATTTTTGCACAAATTAGCTCGCGCTTTTCCTTTGATTTATATCAACTTACCGCCCCGGGTAACCCCTAAGGTAGCGGCAGGAAATATGAATAATCAGAGGTATCTATGAGTCAATCTTCCCTCCCGGAGAAGGCTAACCGCTCGGTCATAACCGACTGGCGGCCTGAAGATCCTGAATTCTGGCAACAGCGCGGCCATCGTGTGGCAAGCCGCAATTTATGGATCTCCGTTCCCTGTCTGTTACTGGCGTTCTGCGTTTGGATGTTGTTCAGCGCGGTTGCCGTTAACCTCAACAAAGTAGGCTTTCAGTTTACAACCGATCAGCTGTTTATGCTGACCGCGCTGCCGGCGCTGTCAGGCGCCTTATTACGCGTGCCTTACGCCTTTATGGTGCCGCTGTTCGGCGGCCGTCGCTGGACGGCGTTCAGCACCGGGATCATGATTGTGCCATGCGTCTGGCTGGGCTTCGCGGTCCAGGATACCTCTACGCCGTTTAGCATCTTCGTGATTATCTCTCTGCTGTGCGGCTTCGCCGGAGCCAACTTTGCCTCCAGTATGGCCAACATCAGCTTCTTCTTCCCGAAAGCGAAGCAGGGCGGGGCGCTCGGCGTTAACGGCGGACTTGGCAATATGGGCGTCAGCGTGATGCAGCTGGTCGCGCCGCTGGTGGTCTCGATCTCTATCTTTGCCGTTTTTGGCGGTAACGGTAGCGAGCAACCGGACGGCTCGATGCTGTATCTGGAAAACGCCGCGTGGATCTGGGTACCTTTCCTGATTATTTTCACTCTGGCGGCGTGGTTCTTTATGAACGACCTGTCGGCTTCGAAAGCGTCGCTGAGCGAGCAGTTGCCGGTACTTAAGCGCCTGCATCTGTGGATTATGGCGCTGCTCTATCTCGCGACCTTCGGCTCCTTTATCGGCTTTTCCGCCGGGTTCGCGATGCTGTCAAAAACTCAGTTCCCGGATGTGCAGATCCTGCATTACGCCTTCTTCGGCCCGTTCATTGGCGCGCTGGCGCGTTCGATGGGCGGGGCGATCTCCGACCGCCTCGGTGGGACCCGCGTAACGCTGGTCAACTTTGTGATGATGGCTGTCTTCTGCGCGCTGCTGTTCCTGACCCTGCCGACCAACGGCCAGGGCGGTAACTTTATCGCCTTCTTCGCGGTGTTTATGGTGCTGTTCCTGACCGCCGGGCTGGGGAGCGCCTCCACCTTCCAGATGATCTCCGTGATCTTCCGTAAGCTGACTATGGACCGCGTGAAGGCCCAGGGCGGCAGCGAAGCGCAGGCGATGCGCGAGGCGGCGACCGATACCGCGGCGGCGCTGGGCTTTATCTCCGCCATTGGCGCTATCGGCGGCTTCTTTATTCCGAAAGCGTTCGGTATCTCGCTGGATCTGCCCGGCTCGCCGGCCGGGGCGATGAAAGTGTTCCTCGTGTTCTATATTGCCTGCGTGGTGATCACCTGGGCGGTATACGGTCGTAAGCGTCAGTAATCGGCCGCGGTAACGTTGGCGTATAAAAAGGCGCGCTCCCCACGGAGGCGCCTTTTTTAAACGCTTAATTAGTTACAACATACTATGGGAGAATATTGTCCGCATCGACCGCTGAGCCAGAACAGGTGGGCTTGCCAGTGAAATGGCTCTACCCCTTAATACCTCCGTTGTTAACAAATCCCGGTGAGGCGCCGCTTTTTGAGGTTAAAACCATTAAAAAACAACAAGTTAAAAAATAACATCTTATACCACCTTGGTGGTAATCGAGGTTTTGCTGCGAAGTAACAAGCCAGTTCGGATTGATCGCTATCAATTCTCGCCCTCTTTCATAGCGTTACCTTCGCTGCAAATCCAGCAATGTCGATTTATCAGAGAGCCGTCAGGCTCCATATCAGGAGAAACCCGATGAGTAAATTCCTGGACCGGTTTCGCTACTTCAAACAGAAGGGTGAAACCTTTGCCGATGGGCACGGCCAGCTTCTAAACACCAACCGGGACTGGGAGGATGGATACCGTCAACGTTGGCAGCATGACAAAATTGTGCGTTCCACTCACGGTGTCAACTGCACCGGCTCATGCAGCTGGAAGATTTATGTCAAAAACGGTCTGGTGACCTGGGAAACGCAGCAGACTGACTATCCGCGCACCCGCCCGGACCTGCCGAACCACGAACCACGCGGTTGCCCGCGCGGCGCCAGCTACTCCTGGTATCTGTACAGCGCTAACCGCCTGAAATACCCGCTGATGCGTAAACGCCTGATGAAGATGTGGCGGGAAGCGAAAGTTCAGCATAGCGATCCGGTTGAGGCATGGGCGTCGATTATCGAAGACGCCGACAAAGCTAAAAGCTTCAAACAGGCCCGCGGTCGCGGCGGTTTTGTACGTTCCTCCTGGCAGGAAGTGAATGAGCTGATTGCCGCCTCCAACGTTTATACCGTCAAAACCTACGGTCCGGACCGCGTGGCTGGTTTCTCGCCGATCCCGGCGATGTCGATGGTCTCCTACGCGTCCGGCGCCCGTTATCTGTCGCTGATCGGCGGCACCTGCCTGAGCTTCTACGACTGGTACTGCGACCTGCCGCCGGCTTCGCCGATGACCTGGGGCGAGCAGACCGATGTGCCGGAATCCGCCGACTGGTATAACTCCAGCTATATCATCGCCTGGGGCTCCAACGTGCCGCAGACCCGCACCCCGGATGCGCACTTCTTTACCGAAGTCCGCTATAAAGGGACCAAAACCGTAGCCATCACTCCGGACTACGCCGAAATCGCCAAACTCTGCGATCTGTGGCTGGCGCCGAAGCAGGGTACCGATGCCGCGATGGCGCTGGCGATGGGCCATGTGATGCTGCGTGAATTCCACCTCGATAAGCCGAGCCAGTATTTCACCGACTATGTGCGCCGCTATACCGACATGCCGATGCTGGTGATGCTCGAGGAGCGCGACGGTTATTATGCCGCCGGCCGTACGCTGCGCGCATCCGACCTCGTGGATTCCCTTGGTCAGGAGAACAATCCGGAATGGAAAACCGTCGCCTTTGACGAGAAGGGCGACATGACCGTACCGAACGGCTCCCTCGGATTCCGCTGGGGCGACAAAGGCAAATGGAACCTCGAACAGCGCGACGGTAAAACTGGCGAAGAGATTGAGCTACGTCTGAGCCTGCTGGGCAGCCATGATGAAGTGGCGAACGTCGGCTTCCCGTACTTCGGCGGCGAAGGTTCTGAGCACTTCAACAAAGTCGATCTGGAAAACATTCTGCTGCACAAACTGCCGGCCAAACGCCTGCAGCTGGCCGACGGCTCTACCGCCCTGGTCACCACCGTGTATGACCTGACCATGGCTAACTACGGCCTGGAGCGCGGTCTGAACGATGACAACTGCGCCGCCGGCTACGATGAAGTGAAAGCCTACACCCCGGCGTGGGCGGAGAAGATCACCGGCGTCTCCCGCGCGCATATCATCCGTACCGCCCGTGAATTTGCCGATAACGCCGATAAAACTCACGGTCGTTCGATGATTATCGTCGGGGCGGGCCTCAACCACTGGTTCCACCTCGACATGAACTACCGCGGCCTGATCAATATGCTGATCTTCTGCGGCTGCGTCGGTCAGAGCGGCGGCGGTTGGGCGCACTATGTGGGCCAGGAAAAACTGCGTCCGCAGACCGGCTGGCAGCCGCTGGCGTTCGCCCTTGACTGGCAGCGTCCGGCACGTCACATGAATAGTACCTCGTACTTCTATAACCACTCCAGCCAGTGGCGCTATGAAACGGTGACCGCGCAGGAACTGCTGTCGCCGATGGCGGATAAATCCCGTTACAGCGGCCACCTGATCGACTTTAACGTGCGCGCAGAGCGGATGGGCTGGCTGCCGTCGGCGCCGCAGCTTGGCGTCAACCCGCTCCGTATCGCTGACGAAGCGAAAAAAGCCGGCATGACCCCGGTGGATTACACCGTGAAGTCGCTGAAAGAGGGCTCGATTCGCTTTGCGGCCGAACAGCCGGAAAATGGCAAAAACCACCCGCGTAACCTGTTTATCTGGCGTTCCAACCTGCTGGGCTCCTCCGGTAAAGGCCATGAATACATGCTCAAGTACCTGCTGGGCACCGAGAACGGCATTCAGGGCAAAGACCTGGGCAAGCAGGGCGGCGTGAAGCCGGAAGAAGTCGAATGGCGGGATAACGGCCTCGACGGCAAACTGGATCTGGTGGTGACCCTCGATTTCCGTCTGTCGAGCACCTGTCTCTACTCCGACATCGTGCTGCCGACCGCCACCTGGTACGAAAAAGACGACATGAATACCTCGGATATGCATCCGTTTATTCACCCGCTGTCGGCCGCCGTTGATCCAGCCTGGGAATCGAAGAGCGACTGGGAGATCTATAAAGGTATCGCGAAGAAATTCTCTGAAGTGTGCGTGGGCCACCTCGGTAAAGAAACCGACGTGGTGACCCTGCCGATCCAGCATGACTCCGCCGCGGAAATGGCGCAGCCGCTGGATGTCAAAGACTGGAAAAAAGGCGAATGCGATCTCATCCCCGGGAAAACCGCGCCGCATATTATTCCGGTTGAGCGTGATTACCCGGCGACCTACGAGCGTTTCACCTCGATCGGCCCGCTGCTGGAAACCATCGGCAACGGCGGGAAAGGCATCGCCTGGAACACCCAGAGCGAGATGGATCTGCTGCGTAAGCTCAACTACACCAAGGCGGAAGGCCCGGCGAAAGGCCAGCCGAAGCTGGAAACGGCCATCGACGCCGCGGAAATGATCCTCACCCTGGCCCCGGAAACCAACGGTCAGGTGGCGGTGAAAGCGTGGCAAGCGCTGAGCGAGATCACCGGTCGCGAGCATACGCACCTCGCGCTGAACAAAGAAGACGAGAAGATCCGCTTCCGCGATATTCAGGCGCAGCCGCGGAAGATTATCTCCAGCCCGACCTGGTCTGGCCTGGAAGATGAGCATGTCTCCTATAACGCCGGTTACACCAACGTTCACGAGCTGATCCCGTGGCGCACGCTGACCGGACGTCAGTCGCTGTATCAGGATCACCAGTGGATGCGCGACTTCGGCGAAAGCCTGCTGGTCTATCGGCCGCCGATCGACACCCGTTCGGTGAAAGCGGTGATGGGCGAGAAGTCCAACGGCAACCCGGAGAAGGCGCTGAACTTCCTGACCCCGCACCAGAAATGGGGTATCCACTCGACCTACAGCGATAACCTGCTGATGCTGACCCTGTCGCGCGGTGGGCCGATTGTCTGGATGAGCGAAGCGGATGCGAAAGATCTGGGTATCGAAGATAACGACTGGATCGAAGTGTTCAACGCCAACGGCGCCCTGACGGCGCGTGCGGTGGTGAGTCAGCGCGTTCCAGCCGGGATGACCATGATGTATCACGCGCAGGAACGTATCGTGAACCTGCCGGGCTCTGAAATCACCGGTCAGCGCGGGGGGATCCATAACTCCGTCACCCGTATTACGCCGAAACCGACCCACATGATCGGCGGCTACGGCCACCTGGCCTATGGCTTTAACTACTACGGCACCGTCGGCTCCAACCGCGATGAGTTTGTGGTGGTACGTAAGATGAAGAACATTAACTGGTTAGACGGCGAAGGCAACGACCAGGTACAGGAGAGCGTAAAATGAAAATTCGTTCACAAGTCGGCATGGTGCTGAATCTCGATAAGTGCATCGGCTGCCACACCTGCTCGGTGACCTGTAAAAACGTCTGGACCAGCCGGGAAGGGATGGAATACGCCTGGTTCAACAACGTGGAAAGTAAGCCGGGCGTCGGTTTCCCGAACGACTGGGAAAACCAGGAAAAATGGAAGGGCGGCTGGATCCGCAAAATCAACGGTAAACTGCAGCCGCGCATGGGCAATCGCGCGATGCTGTTGGGAAAAATCTTCGCCAACCCGCATCTGCCGGGCATCGATGATTACTACGAGCCGTTTGATTATGACTACCAGAATCTGCATAACGCGCCGGAGAGCAAACATCAGCCGATCGCCCGTCCGCGCTCGCTGATCACCGGCCAGCGGATGGACAAGATCACCAGCGGTCCGAACTGGGAAGAAATCCTCGGCGGCGAGTTTGAAAAACGCGCCAAAGATCAGAACTTCGACAACATGCAGAAGGCGATGTACGGCCAGTTCGAAAACACCTTCATGATGTATCTGCCGCGCCTGTGCGAGCACTGCCTGAACCCGGCCTGCGTTGCGACCTGCCCGAGCGGCGCCATCTATAAGCGTGAAGAAGACGGCATCGTACTGATCGACCAGGACAAGTGCCGCGGCTGGCGGATGTGTATCACCGGCTGTCCGTACAAGAAGATCTATTTCAACTGGAAGAGCGGGAAATCCGAGAAATGCATCTTCTGCTACCCGCGTATTGAATCCGGGATGCCGACGGTGTGCTCCGAAACCTGCGTGGGCCGTATCCGCTATCTCGGCGTCCTGCTATACGACGCGGACGCGATTGAAAACGCCGCCAGCACCGAGAACGAGAAAGATCTGTATCAGCGTCAGCTGGACGTGTTCCTCGATCCCAACGATCCGAAAGTGATCGAGCAGGCGCTGAAAGATGGCGTACCGCAGGGGGTCATTGAAGCTGCGCAGCAGTCGCCGGTTTACAAAATGGCGATGGACTGGAAGCTGGCCCTGCCGCTGCACCCGGAATATCGCACCTTGCCAATGGTCTGGTACGTGCCGCCGCTGTCGCCGATTCAGTCCGCCGCCGATGCGGGTGAACTGGGTAGCAACGGGATCCTGCCGGACGTGGAAAGCCTGCGTATTCCGGTGCAATATCTGGCGAACCTGCTGACCGCGGGCGATACCCAGCCGGTACTGCTGGCGCTGAAACGAATGCTGGCGATGCGCCACTATAAGCGTGCGGAAACCGTTGACGGCGTCGTCGATACCCGCGCGCTGGAAGAGGTGGGGCTGAGCGAAGCGCAGGCCCAGGAAATGTATCGCTATCTGGCGATCGCCAACTACGAAGATCGTTTCGTGGTGCCGAGCAGCCATCGTGAACAGGCGCGAGAAGCGTTTCCGGAGAAAAACGGCTGCGGCTTTAGCTTTGGCGATGGCTGCCACGGCTCTGACAGTCAGTTCAACCTGTTCAACAGCCGTCGCATCGACGCCATCGACGTGACCAGCAAAACGGAGCCGCACGCATGATTGAACTCGTGATTGTATCGCGTCTGCTCGAATATCCTGACGCTGCCTTATGGCTGCATCAGCAGGAGATGTTCGAGGCGCTCGCGTCATCAGAGAAACTCAGCAAAGAGGATGCCCACGCGCTGGGCGTTTTCCTGCGCGATTTAGTGGCTCAGGATCCGCTGGACGCCCAGGCGGCCTATAGCGAACTGTTTGACCGCGGCCGGGCCACCTCGCTGCTGCTGTTTGAACATGTCCACGGCGAATCCCGCGATCGCGGGCAGGCGATGGTGGATCTCATGGCGCAGTACGAGCGCCACGGCCTGCTGCTGGATAGCCATGAGCTGCCGGATCATCTGCCGCTATATCTGGAGTATCTGGCGCAGCTGCCGGAAGAGGAAGCGCTTGGCGGCCTGCGGGACGTCGCGCCGATCCTCGGTCTGCTCAGCGCGCGCCTGCAGCAGCGCGAAAGTCGCTATGCGGTGCTGTTCGAGCTGTTGCTGAAGCTGGCCAATACGCAGGTCGACAGCCAGAAGGTGGCGGAGAAGATTGCCGACGAAGCGCGCGACGATACGCCGCAGGCGCTGGACGCCGTCTGGGAAGAAGAACAGGTCAAATTCTTTGCCGACCAGGGCTGCGGCGAGTCGGAAATTTCCGCTCACCAGCGTCGTTTTGCCGGAGCCGTGGCCCCGCAATATCTGAATATCTCTAACGGAGGACAGCAATAATGCACTTCCTGAATATGTTCTTCTTTGACATTTATCCGTACATTGCGGGTTCGGTGTTCCTGATTGGCAGCTGGTTGCGCTATGACTATGGCCAGTACACCTGGCGCGCCGCCTCCAGCCAGATGCTGGACCGTAAGGGGATGAACCTGGCGTCGAACCTGTTCCATATCGGCATCCTGGGTATTTTCGCCGGCCACTTCCTCGGCATGCTGACCCCGCACTGGATGTATGAGTCCTTCCTGCCGATCGACGTCAAGCAGAAGATGGCGATGATCGCCGGCGGCGCCTGCGGCGTGATGACCCTGGTGGGCGGGTTACTGCTGCTCAAGCGTCGTCTGCTCAGCCCGCGCGTTCGCGCCACCACCACCGGAGCGGATATTCTAATCCTCTCGTTGCTGATGGTGCAGTGTGCGCTCGGCCTGCTGACGATCCCGTTCTCCGCTCAGCATATGGACGGCAGTGAAATGATGAAACTGGTCGGCTGGGCGCAGTCGGTGGTGACGTTCCACGGCGGCGCGTCACAGCATCTGGATGGCGTGGCGTTTATTTTCCGCGTTCACCTGGTGCTGGGCATGACCCTGTTCCTGCTGTTCCCGTTCTCCCGTCTGGTTCATATCTGGAGCGCGCCGGTCGAATACCTGACGCGCAAATACCAGATTGTCCGCGCCCGTCGCTAACTGGCCCGCGACTGCTCACTGACCCCGCCGCGGCGGGGGGTTTTTTT
>NZ_GL882834.1:46111-47675 GCF_000195655.1 Klebsiella sp. MS 92-3 | reverse complement strand
GGGGGGGGGTTTTTTTTCGCCCCAGCCGAGATTATTCCCTGCGGCGGCAAACAGAATAAGCATCCCACCGAGCAATTGCACCGCGGATAACGCATGGTGGAAGACCAGATAGTCAACCACCATCGCCACCAGCGGATAAATAAAGGAGAGCGAACCGGTAACGGGCGTCGGCAGTTTCTGTATCGCGCTATATAAAAGCTGATACATGATCCCGGTATGGACGATGCCGAGGATCAGCAGATAGCGCCAGGGGAAGCTGGCCGTCAATTCGGGGGCATGCACCAGCGGCAGCAGCATCACGACGCCGACGAGAACCTGAATGAAGGCGATATGCTGCGCGGGGAGCGGATGCAGTTTGCGCGCGATGATGGCAGTCAGGGCATAGAAGAATGCCGCGCCCAGCGCCAGCAACACGCCGGTGGTAAGCCCCTCTTCGTGTGCAGGCGTCAGCTCGCTCGACAGCAGGATCACTAGGCCGCCAAAGGCCAGCAGTAACCATCCCCATTTCACGGCGCTGACCCGTTCCCCCAGCACCATCCCCATCAGTACCAGCATAAACGGCTGGGTGTTATAGACCACGGTGGCCATACCGATTGAGATCCGTGAATAGGCGGCAAACAGCAGCAGCCAGTTGACGACCAGCGCCGCGCCGCCAATCACCGCCAGAGCGAGAGTGAAACGCGTTAGCCGGCTGAAGGGCTGGCGGCTTAACACGATAAACACCAGCAGGGTTAGCGCGCCAATCAGGCAGCGCCAGAACACCACATCAGTCACCGGCAAACCAGAGAGCAGCACGAACGCGCCGATCGAGCCGGAGATTATCATTGCCAGGCTCATCTGCCAGACGCCGCGGGTAAGTTGCATTTTTCACCTCCACCATTTTTTAGTTATTGTGCGAAAAACCCTGACAGGGTGATATGGCTGAATTAAGGTAGAAGGGGGGAAATGCCTTTTATAATTAGGTGAAATATATGAATGACGTACTTGATGAAATTGACCGGGCGATCCTCACCTGCCTGACTCAGGATGCCAGAGTTTCGCTCAAGGTCCTGAGCGCGCGGGTGGGGCTGACCTCGCCGAGCACCGCCGAGCGGGTGAAGCGCCTGGAGGAGCGGGGTGTCATTCAGGGCTATGGGGCGCGGGTAAATCTCGCCGCGCTGGGCTATAGCCTGCAGGCGCTGGTGCGGGTCCGTCCGCTGCCTGGGCTGCTGCAGAAGGTGGATAAATATATCCAGGCGATGCCGGAATGTATTGAAAGTGACAAGGTGACCGGGGAAGATTGTTTTGTGATGCGTCTCGTGGTGCGCGATATTGCCCAGCTGGATACCCTGCTGGACGGTCTGGCGGAGTATGCGCAGTGTAACACCTCGGTGGTGAAAAGCTCGCCGGTAAAAAGGCGGTTGCCACCGCTGTGAGTTTTTCCGGAGGCGGTGCTGCGCACCTGTCCGGGCTACCAGACGGCACCACTTGTAGCCTCGCTAAGCGAAGCGCGAGCGATGAGACAGCAGAACAGGTGGCTGAGAGTGCAGGAATGTGTAGCCTCGCTAAGCGAAGCGCGAGCGAT
>NZ_GL882834.1:45672-46101 GCF_000195655.1 Klebsiella sp. MS 92-3 | reverse complement strand
CTAAGCGAAGCGCGAGCGATGAGACAGCAGGACCGGTGGCTGAGAGTGCAACAGTGGTGGGGGAAGGATTACTCGGCGCTAAAGCGCCTCGCCTTCGGGCCGTTGCCTGCGGCAACGTTCTCTCACTTCGCTCGAGTCGAACCTTAGTCGAAGCTTCTCATCCTTCCCCGTGGGGCAGAATATAGCGTATCGCAGGTGGAATAAGCTGGGCAATACATGAAGAGATGGTGGTGGGGGAAGGATTACTCGGCGCTAAAGCGCCTCGCCTTCGGGCCGTTGCCTGCGGCAACGTTCTCTCGCTTCGCTCGAGTCGAACCTTAGTCGAAGCTTCTCATCCTTCCCCGTGGGGCAGAATATAGAATATCGTAGAGTAATTGGATTGAGGTGTTTTTTAAGAAGATGGTGGTGGGGGAAGGATTCGAACCTTCG
>NZ_GL882834.1:38645-45506 GCF_000195655.1 Klebsiella sp. MS 92-3 | reverse complement strand
GCTCCCTTTGGCCGCTCGGGAACCCCACCAGGGGTAAAATCACATTGTAGGCTATTCAGCAAAATGAATGGTGGTGGGGGAAGGATAACTCGTCGCTATCTCTCCTCGCCCTTCGGGCCGTTGCCTGTGGCAACGTTCTCTCGCTGGCGCTCGAGTCGAACCTTAGTCGAAGGTTCTTACCCTTCCCGCTAAGTGCAAACATCGTTTACGCTTGTCGGGGAAACCATATCACTGTAGTGAATAATGGTGGTGGGGGAAGGATTCGAACCTTCGAAGTCGATGACGGCAGATTTACAGTCTGCTCCCTTTGGCCGCTCGGGAACCCCACCACGGGGTAATGCTTGGTACTGGCCTGCTTCCTTCTCGGGAAGCGGGGCGCATCATACCAAATGATGCGCCCCTGTAAAGCATTCGTTTGACAAAAATAAACTGGTTGCCTGATTTTTACACGTAACGCCGTAAAGCTAACCAATTCATTTCTCAGTCGATTAAAGAATAATCGTCCGGTTACCGTAAACGAAGACGCGCTGCGCCAGTACCTGATACAGCGCCCGGCTCAAGACGTTTTTTTCAACATCGCGCCCAGCGCGCATCATATCTTCTGCGGTATAAGTATGATCGACGTGAATCACGTCCTGCATGATGATCGGGCCTTCATCCAGATTGTCATTCACGTAGTGGGCGGTAGCGCCAATGATTTTCACGCCGCGCTCATAGGCCTGATGATAGGGACGGGCGCCGATAAACGCCGGCAAAAACGAATGGTGGATATTGATGATTTTGTTCGGGAAGCGGGCGACAAATTCTGGCGTCAGGACGCGCATATACTTGGCCAGCACCACGTAATCCGGTTCGTGGGCGGCGATAGCATCGCCCATTCGCTGATCGTGTTCTTCGCGGCTCAGTCCTTCATGGCTGACCAGCTCAAACGGAATACCAAAGCGCTCCACCAACGAGCGCAGGGTGTCATGGTTGCCGATAACCGCGGCAATATCGACATCCAGCCCGCCGTAGTTGGCTTTCATCAGCAGATCGCCCAGACAGTGCGCCTCTTTCGTCACCAGAATCACCACCCGGCGACGGCCTGCCGGATTTAGTTCGCGGATGGAGCCTTCAGGCAGGGCGCTGTCGAGATCGGCCAGCAGAGTAGCGTCGTTAAAAATGCCTTCCAGTTCGGTGCGCATAAAGAAACGACCGGTACGGTGGTCAACAAACTCATTGTTCTGCACAATGTTGAGTTCATGCTTGTAGCAGATATTGGTGATACGCGCGATGAGGCCTTTCTGATCAGGGCAAATAGTGCGTAGTACTTTACGTTGTAATGAATGCATCGCGAGGAAAATCCTGTAATGTTTGCAAGCGCTGTGCCAGCGTTACTGGCCGCAGCATTTTTTAAATTTTTTACCTGAGCCGCAGGGGCAGGGGTCGTTACGGCCAATCAGCGGTCGTGTCCCGTCGATATAGTACCACTGTCCATTTTCTTTTAAGAATCTGGAACGTTCAATAATGGCGCCAGGGCGGTTATTGTCATTAAAGCGGGCGACAAAGCTGACAAAACCTTCATTTGGAGCTCGCCCCTCATCACTGGCGAACAGGGTTAAGCCCAGCCATTCGGTCTGGGAAAACCCTTTCTCCAGTTCGGCGCGAAATTGCTGCGCCTGACAGAACGGATGCCAGGTTTTGATTAGATAGTCAGCGTCTTTCATGACGAACGCGCTATAACGGGAGCGCATAAGCTGTGACGGGCCCGGCGCAAGCTCAGCGCCGGACAGATATCGCTGGCAACATGAGCTATACTCCAGTGCGCTGCCACAGGGGCATAATTGCGACAAAACTGCCTCCATGGAAGAAAGAGTAACGGCGCTTCTACGCCAAAGGGCATTATGTTAACTGAGCCGTGACAATGTTGCCACGCTCAGAGTGGAAGGATAGTTATTAGTACTAATGAGAAAGCTTAAAATTGGTCTGGCGCTAGGTGCGGGAGCCGCTCGCGGATGGTCGCACATTGGCGTCATCAACGCCCTCCAGCGGGCCGGTATTGAGATTGATATCGTAGCCGGTTGTTCTATCGGTTCGCTGGTAGGGGCGGCGTATGCCTGTAACCGACTCCCGGCACTCGAATCATGGGTCTGCTCATTCAGCAACTGGGATGTCCTGAAGCTGATGGATCTCTCCTGGCGCCGGGGGGGACTGCTGCGGGGGGAAAAAGTATTCAATCATTACCGCCGCATTATGCCCGTCACCGAGATTGAACGCTGCGAGCGCCGGTTTGCTGCTGTTGCCACCAATTTAAGCACCGGTAGGGAGCTGTGGTTTACCGAAGGCGATCTACATTTAGCCATTCGCGCCTCCTGCAGTATGCCGGGGTTAATGTCGCCAGTAAGGCATAATGGTTACTGGCTGGTCGATGGCGCGGTGGTCAATCCGGTTCCTGTGTCGCTCACCCGGGCAATGGGAGCGGATATTGTGATTGCCGTCGACCTGCAACATGATGCCCATCTTATGCAGCAGGATTTGTTCTCCCTTGAAACGCCGCGGCAGGAAGCGGAAGAGAAGGAGGGGCCATGGCATACTCGTCTGCGCGCGCGCTTGACGCGAATGAGTTCCCGCCGTACGGCCGTGACGCCGACGGCGATGGAGATCATGACCACCTCTATCCAGGTACTGGAAAACCGTCTTAAACGCAATCGTATGGCGGGTGACCCGCCGGATATCCTGTTGCAGCCATACTGTCCGCAAGTTTCGACGCTTGATTTTCATCGCGCCGGAGAGGCGATTGCCGCGGGGCAACTGGCGGTAGAAAAGAAAATGGATGAATTATTACCCTTAGTGCGTACAGCCGTTTGACGTACGAGTTACTGACTTAAGCAAATTCTGACAGGCGATAGTGAGAATAGCGTGCCACTATTGAATTATCGTCAGCCAGGGGAGATATCATGACGCAGCCATTGGCGGGAAAACAGATTCTGATAGTTGAAGACGAACCCGTTTTCCGCTCACTCTTGCATGGATGGCTGACCTCGCTGGGAGCAACAACCTTCCAGGCGGAAGATGGCAAGGATGCCCTGCATAAAATGACGGAGGTGCATCCGGACCTGATGATTTGCGACATTTCTATGCCGAGAATGAACGGTCTGGAGCTGGTGGAAACGCTGCGTAACCGCGGCGAACAGTTACCGATCCTGATGATCTCCGCCACCGAAAACATGGCGGATATAGCTAAAGCGTTGCGACTTGGCGTCCAGGACGTGCTGTTAAAGCCAGTAAAAGATTTCGATCGCCTGCGCGAGACCGTTTACGCCTGTCTCTATCCCGCGATGTTCAGTTCGCGCGTGGAAGAGGAAGAGCGTTTATTTGAGGACTGGGATGCGCTGGTCAGTAATCCCATCGCCGCTTCAAGACTATTGCAGGAATTACAGCCGCCGGTGCAACAGGAAATGTCGCACTGCCGCGTTCATTATCGACAACTGGTGTCGGCAGACAAGCCCGGTCTGGTACTTGATATCGCGCCGCTTTCGGAAAATGATTTGGCTTTCTATTGTCTGGATGTCACACGCGCAGGCGATAATGGCGTGTTGGCAGCATTATTGCTGCGCGCGTTGTTTAATGGTCTGCTGCAGGAGCAACTGGCGCACCAGGGACAACGGCTACCAGAAATGGGAAGTTTGTTAAAACAGGTGAATCAACTGCTGCGTCAGGCAAATCTTCCGGGCCAGTTCCCTCTGTTAGTAGGGTATTACCACAGCGGGCTGAAAAATTTAATTCTGGTGTCAGCGGGACTTAATGGCACGCTGAATACGGGGGAGCATCAAATTCAGATTAGTAATGGCGTTCCTTTGGGGACGCTGGGTGATGCTTATCTTAACCAAATTAGCCAACGCTGCACCTCGTGGCAGTGCCAAATTTGGGGGGCTGGCGGTCGTTTACGCTTAATGTTGTCTGCGGAATGAGCAATTGCGTTTATATCTAAGCAGACGGGATTACCTCTTGCCCTTTAGCGGTGGTAACATCGAGCAGTTTTATGCGTAAAAGTCCTAATTCGAGGCTATCGGCAGCTTTTCAGACCAGTAAATACGCGGTTGACTGATATACTCGACACGTTATTTGTAACGAGAAGTTTAAAAAACAAACAGTCCAGGAGATTTCAATGGCTGCCCTTAATTCTAAAGTCAGAAAAGCGGTTATCCCGGTTGCGGGATTAGGCACCAGGATGCTGCCGGCCACCAAAGCGATTCCAAAAGAAATGCTGCCGCTGGTAGATAAGCCGTTAATTCAGTACGTTGTTAATGAATGTATCGCTGCAGGAATTACTGAAATTGTTCTGGTAACGCACTCGTCGAAAAACTCTATCGAAAACCATTTCGATACCAGTTTTGAGCTGGAAGCGATGCTGGAAAAACGTGTAAAACGCCAGCTGCTGGAAGAAGTGCAGTCTATTTGCCCGCCGCACGTGACTATTATGCAAGTTCGTCAGGGCCTGGCGAAAGGTCTGGGTCACGCGGTGCTGTGCGCCCATCCGGTAGTGGGAGATGAGCCGGTCGCGGTTATTCTGCCAGACGTTATTCTGGATGAATATGAATCCGATCTGAGCCGCGATAACCTCGCTGAGATGATCTCTCGCTTCGATGAGACTGGCGCCAGCCAGATTATGGTTGAACCTGTTGAAGACGTAACCGCTTATGGCGTGGTTGACTGCAAAGGCGAATCCCTGAAGCCGGGCGAAAGCGTACCGATGGTGGGCGTGGTTGAGAAGCCAAAAGCTGACGTTGCGCCGTCCAACCTGGCGGTGGTGGGGCGTTATGTCCTCAGCGCCGATATCTGGCCGCTGCTGGCGAAAACCCCTCCGGGCGCTGGTGATGAAATTCAGCTGACTGACGCCATTGATATGCTGATCGAGAAAGAAACGGTTGAAGCTTATCATATGAAAGGCAAGAGCCATGACTGCGGTAATAAGCTTGGCTACATGCAGGCGTTTGTCGAATATGGTATTCGTCACAAAACGCTGGGCGACGATTTTAAAGCCTGGCTGGAAACGGCGGTAGCGAAGTAATCCGCCGCGCGGTTGAAAGCACAAACCGGGAGCGCATCTGCGACTCCCGGTTTTTTTATATCGGCCCTGAGGGCAAAAAAAATCCCGCCGCAGCGGGGGTTTTTTTAGCGATCAACGGAGATTAGATCAGGAAATCGTCCAGTGATTTACCTTGCTCATCCATTGCTTTTTTGATCACAGCCGGGGTACGGCCCTGACCGGTCCAGGTTTTGGTTTCACCATTTTCGTCAACATAGCTATATTTAGCCGGACGTGCAGCACGCTTGGTTTTGGTACCGGCTTTAACGGCAGCCATGGTGCTCAGCAGTTCATTCGGATCAATACCGTCAGCAATCAGCATTTCACGGTATTGCTGCAGCTTACGCGTACGCTCTTCAATTTCTGCCGCGGCAGCGTTTTCTTCTTCACGGCGCTCGTTAACGACGACTTCTAATTTTTCCAGCATTTCTTCGAGCGTTTCCAGGGTGCATTCTCTTGCCTGCGCACGAAGAGTACGGATGTTGTTCAAAATTTTAAGTGCTTCGCTCATTGTAGTAATCTCAAACTTATATTGTGGGGTGGTTTGTTGAACTAATAATAGAGCGATAAAATGCGTTGTGCAATAGGGGGGAATGTAAGGAATTCAAAATTACTGGTTATTTGTCGCGAGAATTAATTAATTTAAGTTAAAATTCCCGTGCCGCTTCACATCTTTCATCGCTTATAGCGATGAGGCGAAGGCAAGCTAAAACATTGAGACGGTATGCTTTTTGAGAGGTTCAGTGAGAGAAATGATCCTTTACATGGGTAAATAACCCTCGTCAGTATTAGCGCATTTTTGGTTACAAGGCTTAATATAAAACAACCGGCAGCCCTGCTTATAGCCCATGGGCAACCGGTCTATAAGCACGAAAAGACAATGGTTACCGCGCCAGTAGCGTAACGGGGCGTACAAATAGTGGCCCTGAAAATTCAATTCATCTTCTTAATCCTTTCGGTTTGCAGGCCCTTCAGCTTCGCGACAATACCCCTGCTGAAAGCGCGGCTGTGCGCATAAAATATGGTACAATCGTCGCCGCGATAAAACACTTTGATTGGGGTCACGCAGCCGATGGCACAACTTTATTTCTACTACTCTGCAATGAATGCAGGTAAGTCGACCGCTCTGTTGCAATCTTCGTACAATTACCAGGAGCGGGGGATGCGTACCGTCGTTTATACCGCTGAGATTGATGACCGCTTTGGCGCCGGAAAAGTCAGTTCACGTATCGGGCTCTCCTCGCCGGCCCGATTGTATAATCCACAGACCTCGTTATTTGACGATATTGCGGCGGAGCACCAGCTAAAGCCGATTCACTGCGTGCTGGTGGATGAAAGCCAGTTTCTGACGCGTGAACAGGTTCATGAGCTGTCCGAAGTTGTCGATACGCTGGATATTCCGGTGCTTTGCTATGGGTTGCGGACGGACTTTCGTGGTGAGCTCTTTACCGGCAGCCAGTATTTACTGGCCTGGTCAGATAAGCTGGTTGAGCTGAAAACGATCTGCTTCTGCGGCCGCAAGGCCAGCATGGTATTGCGCCTCGATCAGGAGGGGCGTCCTTATAATGAGGGTGAGCAGGTCGTCATCGGCGGTAATGAGCGGTACGTATCGGTCTGCCGTAAGCATTATAAAGAGGCGCTGAGCGTCGGTTCGTTAACCAAGGTACAAAACCAGCACCGTCCCTGCTGATACCCTCAGAAGCTCGTACAGGCGCCTGTGGGCGCCTTTTTAATGTCTGCTATAGGTTGGCGTAGCTGGCGATAAAGAATGGCTGATAGCGGGGATAAAAAAA
>NZ_GL882834.1:27058-38566 GCF_000195655.1 Klebsiella sp. MS 92-3 | reverse complement strand
CGATGCTATCGCTGTTGGTTAAGCGGATTTTTTCGCTTTTTTCTCAGCCTTTACCGGAGCAACTTCGGCTTTCGCACCGGCTTCGCCTTCGACGAATTCGCGGCCGTAGTAGGTATCCAGCAGGATCTGTTTCAGTTCGGAGATCAGCGGGTAGCGCGGGTTAGCGCCGGTGCACTGGTCATCGAATGCATCTTCAGACAGTTTATCAACGTGGGCCAGGAAGTCAGCTTCCTGAACGCCAGCTTCGCGGATAGATTTCGGAATACCCAGCTCAGCTTTAATGCTTTCCAGCCATGCCAGCAGTTTCTCGATTTTCGCTGCGGTGCGGTCGCCTGGTGCGGAGAGGCCCAGGTGATCGGCGATTTCAGCGTAACGACGACGAGCCTGCGGACGGTCGTACTGGCTGAACGCGGTCTGCTTGGTCGGGTTGTCATTCGCGTTATAGCGGATAACGTTGCAGATCAGCAGGGCGTTGGCCAGACCGTGCGGAATATGGAACTGGGAACCCAGTTTGTGCGCCATCGAGTGACACACGCCGAGGAAGGCGTTAGCGAACGCGATACCGGCGATAGTCGCGGCACTGTGTACGCGCTCACGGGCAACCGGGTTCTTAGAACCTTCGTGATAGGAAGCCGGCAGATACTCTTTCAGCAGTTTCAGCGCCTGCAGCGCCTGGCCGTCAGAGAACTCAGAAGCCAGTACGGAAACGTAAGCTTCCAGGGCGTGAGTCACCGCATCCAGACCACCGAACGCACACAGCGATTTCGGCATATCCATCACCAGGTTGGCATCGACAATGGCCATATCCGGGGTCAGCGCGTAGTCTGCCAGCGGGTATTTCTGACCGGTCGCGTCATCGGTCACCACGGCGAACGGCGTAACTTCAGAACCGGTACCGGAAGTGGTAGTGATCGCCACCATCTTGGCTTTGACGCCCATTTTCGGGAACTTATAGATACGTTTACGGATATCCATAAAGCGCAGCGCCAGTTCTTCGAAGTGGGTTTCCGGATGTTCGTACATAACCCACATGATTTTCGCCGCATCCATCGGGGAACCGCCGCCCAGGGCGATGATCACGTCTGGTTTAAAGGAGTTTGCCAGGTCGGCACCTTTACGTACGATGGTCAGCGTCGGGTCAGCTTCAACTTCGAAGAAGACTTCCGTCTCAACACCCGCAGCTTTCAGTACGGAAGTGATCTGATCGGCATAGCCGTTGTTGAACAGGAAGCGGTCAGTCACGATCAGCGCGCGTTTGTGACCATCGGTAATCACTTCATCCAGTGCGATTGGCAGGGAGCCACGACGGAAGTAGATAGATTTCGGAAGTTTGTGCCACAACATGTTTTCAGCTCGCTTAGCAACGGTTTTCTTGTTGATCAGGTGTTTCGGACCAACGTTTTCAGAGATGGAGTTACCACCCCAGGAACCACAACCCAGAGTCAGGGAAGGCGCGAGTTTGAAGTTGTACAGGTCACCGATACCACCCTGAGAAGCCGGGGTGTTGATCAGGATACGCGCGGTTTTCATCATTTGGCCGAAGTAAGCCACGCGAGCCGGCTGGTTGTCCTGGTCGGTGTACAGGCAAGAGGTGTGGCCGATACCGCCCATGGCGACCAGTTTTTCTGCTTTGGCTACCGCGTCTTCGAAATCTTTTGCACGGTACATAGCCAGCGTCGGAGACAGTTTTTCGTGAGCAAACGGCTCGCTCTCGTCAACGTTGGTCACTTCACCAATCAGAATTTTGGTGGTGGCCGGCACGGTGAAGCCTGCCAGTTCAGCGATTTTGGCCGCTGGCTGACCAACGATAGCCGCGTTCAGCGCGCCATTTTTCAGGATAATGTCCTGAACGGCTTTCAGCTCTTTACCCTGCAGCAGATAGCCGCCGTGGCTGGCGAAACGTTCGCGAACCGCGTCATAGACTGAATCAACCACCACAACGGACTGCTCAGAAGCACAGATCACGCCGTTATCGAAGGTTTTAGACATCAGTACGGACGCTACGGCACGTTTGATGTCGGCGGTTTCATCAATGACTACCGGGGTGTTACCGGCGCCGACGCCGATAGCAGGTTTACCGGAGCTGTACGCTGCTTTCACCATGCCTGGGCCACCGGTCGCCAGGATCAGGTTGATGTCCGGGTGATGCATCAGCGCGTTAGACAGTTCTACAGACGGCTGATCGATCCAGCCAATCAGGTCCTTCGGCGCGCCGGCCGCGATGGCAGCCTGCAGCACGATATCAGCCGCTTTGTTGGTGGCTTCTTTTGCACGCGGGTGCGGAGAGAAAATGATGGCGTTACGCGTTTTCAGACTGATGAGCGATTTGAAAATGGCTGTTGAAGTCGGGTTAGTGGTCGGTACGATACCGCAGATGATGCCGATAGGCTCAGCAATAGTGATGGTGCCAAAGGTGTCGTCTTCTGACAGAACGCCACAGGTTTTTTCGTCTTTATAAGCGTTGTAAATGTATTCGGAAGCAAAGTGGTTTTTGATCACTTTGTCTTCAACGATGCCCATGCCGGATTCGGCTACGGCCATTTTGGCGAGAGGGATTCGAGCATCTGCAGCGGCCAGAGCGGCGGCGCGGAAGATTTTGTCGACTTGTTCTTGAGTGAAACTGGCATATTCACGCTGGGCTTTCTTGACACGCTCAACAAGCGCGTTCAGTTCAGCGATATTAGTAACAGCCATAATGCTCTCCTGATAATGTTAAACTTTTTTAGTAAATCAGTCGCTCGATTCGACATTATAGACAGGCCGTTAACAGCTTGCATGTAAATGTTTATGTAGAAAAATCAGGGCGCTGTTTCACCGATTTACTAAAAAAGCTTTATCTCTTTCGCTTTCAGGTACTGCTGCCTTCCACTCTGTTGGTGTCATCAAGATTACTCACTTCTGAGTACAAATTACGTGATTTAGATCAAGTATTGTCGCTGCTGATACCTTTCAGCTGGCTGCTTTTTGACCGGTTCGATCAAGTGTGATGGGAGGGTTTTGAAATTAAAAAAACGATTAGCATTAAATATACAAATGGCTAACATTCGATACATATCACCGGGTTATGCATATTTATAATGAATATTGTAGGTAAAAAGCGTATGTTTCGCGCAGTTATTTTATGCTGTTAACAGTCAACCGCCAATTTTGATGATGCTGCGGAGCCCAATGTGACTCAATCACTGTTCGATTTTTCTGCATATTTCAAGTTTTTCATCGGCTTATTTGCCCTGGTTAACCCGGTTGGCATTATTCCGGTATTCATCAGTATGACCAGCTATCAGCCGGCTGCGGTGCGTAATAAGACCAACCTCACCGCCAACCTGTCGGTGGCGATCATCCTCCTGACGTCGCTGTTCCTCGGCGATGGCATTCTGCAGATTTTCGGTATCTCCATTGACTCCTTCCGTATCGCCGGCGGCATCCTGGTGGTGACCATCGCGATGTCGATGATCAGCGGTAAGCTCGGCGAAGATAAGCAGAACAAGCAGGAAAAGTCGGAGACGGCGGTCCGGGAGAGCATCGGCGTCGTTCCTCTCGCGCTACCATTAATGGCCGGGCCAGGGGCAATCAGTTCAACTATCGTCTGGGGGACCCGGTACCACTCCTGGGTGCATCTGGTCGGGTTCTCACTGGCGATAGCGGTATTTGCCCTCTGCTGCTGGGGGATTTTCCGTATGGCGCCGTGGCTGGTCCGTTTGCTGGGGCAGACGGGAATCAACGTCATCACCCGTATTATGGGCCTGTTGCTGATGGCTCTCGGCATTGAGTTTATTGTGACCGGGATTAAAGCGCTTTTCCCAGGGCTGCTGAGTTAGTTCGTCGCCAGCAGGCGGGGAGTCTCGCTTCACGCCTGCGCGATTATTAGCAAAACCTATTAGCCAACGCGGAACTGGCGGTAGGGATAATATTTTGCGATATCGCTATTAATTTCATATTTTTCATTAAGATATGAAATATTTCTCTTAACATTCTCCTCACGCCTCCCACTCCTGTGATGTTATTTTCCTCACATCATTCTCTGGTACTTGCTGTCGGATCATCGAAATGATATTAGTAATTTTAACAAGGCGGCAGATGAATGTGCTAAAAAGTAATCTATTGTTAAATTTTTGTACAAAAAACCATCTTGTGGTCGCTGCTCAGAATGTCGGCTGATGAAATTATCGTAATGCTCTGATAAATAATAATATTTTTACATCGACGTTTTATGGCAAACGCTTGTCACGCTGGCAAAACCGGCAATAAAAGAGAATTCGGTAACATATTTGCAAATTGCATTGGCGGAGGTGTTTACCTTTTGGTACTTTCCGCCGTTATCGTCTGCTGAATTATGTACGCAAATGAGAATTATTTTTAATTAACTCATTTCGCCAGAACGACCCTCCAGCGAGGGCAACGAATCGACGTTAAGACTGCCGTTCGAGCGGTCGTAATAAATAAGTCGGTGATAGCAATCTGCCAATCGCAAACTCCTGCGTTGGACAGAACCCGAAAACGGGAAAAACAGGCTGGTTAAAAAACCAGTAATTATAATGACTGGAGTTACAACACAATGACCATCATCACTAAAAAGCGTTTAATCGCCGCGGGAGTACTATCCGCACTGATCGCCGGCAATATGGCAATGGCAGCGGATGTCCCGGCTGGAGTGCAGCTGGCAGAGAAGCAAACCCTGGTACGTAATAGCGGCGCCGAGCCGCAATCGCTGGACCCAAATAAAATCGAAGGGGTGCCAGAGGCCAATATTAGCCGCGACCTGTTCGAAGGTTTGCTGAATACTTCGCCGAAAGATGGCCACCCGATCCCTGGCGTGGCGGAGAGCTGGGATAATAAAGATTTTAAAGTCTGGACCTTCCATCTGCGTAAAGATGCAAAATGGTCTAACGGCGAGCCGGTTACCGCCCAGGACTTCGTATACAGCTGGCAGCGTCTGGTAGATCCGAAAACAGCTTCTCCTTATGCCAGCTATCCGCAATATGGTCATATAGTTAACGTCGACGAAATCATTGACGGCAAGAAAGCGCCGAGCGAGCTGGGCGTAAAAGCCATTGACGACCACACGCTGGAAGTCACCCTCAGCGAACCGGTACCCTATTTTTATAAACTGCTGGTTAACCCGGCGATGTCTCCCGTCTACAAACCGGCCATCGAAAAATTTGGCGAAAAGTGGACGCAGCCTGGCAATATCGTTACCAACGGCGCGTATACTCTGAAAGACTGGGTGGTCAACGAGCGGATCGTGATGGAGCGTAACCCGCACTATTGGGATAATGCTAAAACCGTCATTAACACCGTTACCTGGCTGCCGACCTCTTCCGAAGTGACCTATGTTAACCGCTACCGCAGCGGTGAACTGGACATGACTTATAACCAGCTGCCGATCGAACTCTTCCAGAAGCTGAAAAAAGAGATCCCCAACGAGCTGCACGTTGACCCCTATCTGTGTACCTATTATTACGAAATCAACAACCAGAAGGCCCCGTTCACCGACGTGCGCGTGCGTACCGCGCTGAAGCTGGGTCTGGATCGCGATATTATTGCTAATAAGGTGAAAGGACAGGGCGATCTGCCGGCCTACGGCTACACCCCACCGTATACCGATGGCGCGAAGCTGAGCGAGCCGGAATGGTTTACCTGGTCGCAGGAAAAACGCAACGAAGAAGCGAAGAAACTGCTGGCCGAAGCCGGCTATAGCGCCGATAAACCGTTGACCTTCAACCTGCTGTATAACACCTCTGATTTGCACAAGAAGCTGGCGATTGCCGCCGCCTCGCTGTGGCGTAAAAACCTGGGCATTGACGTGAAGCTGGTCAACCAGGAGTGGAAAACGTTCCTCGATACCCGTCATCAGGGCACCTATGACGTGGCGCGTGCGGGCTGGTGCGCCGACTATAACGAGCCAACCTCTTTCCTGAACACCATGCTCTCTGACAGTTCAATGAACACCGCGCACTATAAGAGCCCGGCGTTCGACAAGATTATGGCTGAATCCGTAAAAGCATCCGATGAAGCGCAGCGCACGGCGGCCTATGCGAAAGCAGAGCAGCAGCTGGACAAAGACAGCGCGATCGTACCGGTCTATTACTACGTTAACGCCCGCCTGGTGAAACCGTGGGTCGGTGGCTATACCGGTAAAGACCCGATGGATAACGTCTATACCAAAGACCTCTACGTTATCAAACATTAATGGCAATACGTGGAGCGGGTCTCGGCTCGCTCCATCGTGTCTTATTTGAGAGCAGTGCAAAGGCACACGCCAGAAGGTACGGGCAATGTTAAAATTTATCTTACGTCGCTGTCTGGAAGCGATTCCGACGCTATTTATTCTTATCACCATCTCATTCTTCATGATGCGTCTGGCGCCGGGAAGTCCTTTTACCGGGGAACGCACGCTACCGCCGGAAGTCATGGCGAATATTGAAGCAAAATACCATTTAAACGACCCTATCATGACGCAGTACTTCAATTATCTGAAGCAGCTGGCGCATGGCGATTTTGGTCCCTCTTTTAAATACAAAGATTATTCCGTCAACGATCTGGTGGCCGCCAGCTTCCCGGTTTCAGCGAAACTGGGCTTCGCCGCCTTTTTACTGGCGGTGGTGATCGGCGTTGCCGCCGGGGTGATAGCCGCCCTGAAGCAAAATACCCGCTGGGACTACGCGGTGATGGGGGTAGCCATGACCGGCGTGGTTATTCCGAGCTTTGTGGTCGCGCCGCTGCTGGTGATGATCTTTGCCATTACCCTGCACTGGCTGCCGGGCGGCGGCTGGAACGGCGGGGCGCTGAAATTTATGATCCTGCCGATGGTGGCGCTTTCCCTGGCCTATATCGCCAGCATCGCGCGTATTACTCGCGGCTCAATGATTGAAGTGCTGCACTCTAACTTTATCCGCCCCGCGCGGGCGAAGGGGCTGCCGATGCGTCGCATTATTCTGCGCCATGCGCTGAAGCCGGCGCTGCTGCCGGTGCTCTCCTATATGGGGCCAGCTTTCGTGGGCATCATCACCGGCTCAATGGTCATTGAAACCATTTACGGCCTGCCGGGGATCGGCCAGCTGTTCGTTAACGGGGCGCTTAACCGCGACTACTCGCTGGTGCTCAGCCTGACGATCCTCGTTGGCGCCCTGACTATCCTGTTCAACGCCATCGTTGACGTGCTGTACGCCGTTATCGATCCGAAGATTCGCTACTGAAGCCGGAGTTCGCCATGATGTTAAGTAAGAAAAATAGCGAGGCGCTGGAAAACTTCAGTGAGAAGCTGGAAGTGGAGGGGCGTAGCCTCTGGCAGGACGCGCGTCGCCGCTTTATGCATAACCGCGCCGCGGTGACCAGCCTGATTATGCTGGTGCTTATTGCGCTGTTCGTTACCTTCGCGCCGATGGTGTCGTCGTTCTCCTACTTCGATACCGACTGGGGCATGATGTCCAATGCCCCGGATATGGCCTCCGGCCACTACTTCGGAACCGACTCCTCCGGGCGCGACCTGCTGGTGCGCGTAGCGATCGGCGGGCGCATTTCGCTGATGGTCGGGGTGGCGGCGGCGCTGGTGGCGGTGATCCTCGGCACGCTGTACGGTTCGCTCTCCGGTTATCTCGGCGGCAAAGTGGATTCGGTGATGATGCGTCTGCTGGAGATCCTCAACTCCTTCCCGTTTATGTTCTTCGTCATCCTGCTGGTGACCTTTTTTGGTCAGAATATCCTGCTGATCTTTGTCGCCATCGGCATGGTGTCCTGGCTGGATATGGCGCGTATCGTGCGCGGGCAGACGCTAAGCCTGAAGCGCAAAGAGTTTATCGAAGCCGCGCAGGTCGGCGGGGTCTCGACGGCGAGCATCGTGCTGCGCCATATCGTCCCCAACGTGCTGGGGGTGGTGGTGGTGTATGCCTCGCTGCTGGTCCCCAGCATGATCCTCTTCGAATCCTTCCTCAGTTTCCTGGGACTGGGGACGCAGGAGCCGCTCAGCAGCTGGGGGGCATTGCTCAGCGATGGCGCCAACTCAATGGAAGTTTCGCCCTGGCTACTGTTGTTCCCGGCGGGTTTCCTGGTGGTGACCCTGTTCTGTTTCAACTTTATCGGCGATGGTCTGCGTGATGCCCTCGACCCGAAAGACCGCTAAGGAGCGCTGCCATGACCATGATTGAAACGGCAAAAGCGCCGCAAGCGCAGAGCCACAGCGGGCTACTGCTGGACGTGAAAGATCTTCGCGTCACCTTTAAAACGCCGGATGGCGACGTCACCGCCGTCAATGATCTGAACTTCACTCTGCAGGCGGGCGAGACGCTCGGCATTGTGGGCGAATCCGGCTCCGGTAAATCGCAAACCGCCTTCGCCCTGATGGGACTGCTGGCGGCCAACGGTCGCATCGGGGGTTCCGCCACCTTTAACGGTCGGCAAATCCTCAATTTGCCCGAGCGTGAGCTGAACAAACTGCGCGCTGAACAAATCTCAATGATTTTCCAGGATCCGATGACCTCTCTTAACCCCTATATGCGGGTGGGCGAGCAGTTAATGGAAGTCCTGATGCTGCATAAAGGGCTGAGTAAAGCCGAAGCGTTTGAAGAGTCGGTGAAGATGCTCGACGCGGTAAAAATGCCGGAAGCGCGTAAGCGCATGAAAATGTTCCCGCACGAGTTCTCCGGGGGCATGCGTCAGCGCGTGATGATTGCCATGGCGCTGCTGTGCCGGCCCCGGCTGCTGATTGCGGATGAACCGACCACTGCCCTGGACGTTACCGTGCAGGCGCAGATCATGACGCTGTTGAATGAGCTTAAACGCGAATTCAACACGGCCATTATCATGATCACCCACGACCTTGGGGTGGTGGCAGGGATCTGCGATAAAGTGCTGGTGATGTACGCCGGGCGCACCATGGAGTACGGTCAGGCGCGCGATGTCTTCTATCAACCGTCGCACCCATACTCTATTGGGCTGTTGAATGCGGTTCCACGTCTGGATGCGGAAGGCGATGCGTTGTTGACCATTCCCGGCAACCCACCGAACCTGCTGCGATTGCCAAAAGGCTGTCCATTCCAGCCGCGTTGCCCGCATGCCATGGAGCAGTGCAGCAGCGCGCCGCCGCTGGAATCGTTCGCGCCAGGCCGCCTGCGCGCCTGCTTTAAACCGGTGGGGGATCTGCTATGAACGCCGTAACTGAACAACGAAAAGTCCTGCTCGAAATTGCCGACCTGAAGGTGCACTTCGATATCAAAGATGGCAAGCAGTGGTTCTGGCAGCCGTCGAAAACGCTGAAAGCGGTGGATGGCGTGACGCTGCGCCTTTACGAGGGTGAAACCCTCGGTGTGGTAGGGGAGTCGGGCTGCGGCAAATCGACCTTCGCCCGCGCCATTATTGGTCTGGTGAAAGCGACCGATGGCAAAGTGGCCTGGCTGGGTAAAGATCTGCTGGGCATGAAGCAGGAAGAGTGGCGCGACGTGCGCAGCGATATCCAGATGATCTTCCAGGATCCGCTGGCCTCGCTGAACCCGCGCATGACCATCGGAGAAATTATCGCCGAACCGCTGCGTACCTATCATCCGAAGATGCCCCGTCAGGAAGTGCGCGATCGCGTCAAAGCGATGATGATGAAAGTTGGGTTGCTGCCCAACCTGATCAACCGCTATCCGCACGAGTTCTCCGGCGGTCAGTGTCAGCGTATCGGCATCGCGCGGGCGCTGATCCTTGAGCCAAAGCTGATTATCTGCGATGAGCCGGTCTCCGCGCTTGACGTGTCGATTCAGGCGCAGGTCGTCAACCTGCTGCAGCAACTGCAGCGTGAGATGGGGCTATCGCTGATATTTATCGCTCACGATCTGGCGGTGGTTAAGCATATCTCCGATCGGGTTCTGGTAATGTATCTGGGCCATGCGGTGGAGCTGGGGACTTACGACGAGGTGTACCATAATCCGCTACATCCCTATACCAAAGCGCTGATGTCGGCGGTGCCGATCCCCGATCCTGATCTCGAGAAAACGAAAACTATCCAACTGCTGGAAGGCGAATTACCCTCGCCGATTAATCCGCCCTCAGGCTGCGTATTCCGCACTCGCTGTCCGCTTGCCGGACCGGAGTGCGCCAAAACCCGCCCGGTGCTGGAAGGCAGTTTCCGCCATGCGGTTTCCTGCCTTAAGGTAGACCCGTTATAATCTCAGGGGCTGACGCAGGTCAGCCTTTTTTTTGCGAGGTTAACGAAGTGGGTATGCTTTCTGCCGCTCGTCTGCGGCTTTATCATTTACTTTTCGATCAGAACCGACGTTCCGGCCGCCGCTTTGAAGGGCTGTGCGGACTTTTCGCCCTGCTCAGCGTACTGGTGATATTTATCGAGTCGGGACTGGGCACGCAATATCACCTGACATTAGATGAATGGCATATTTTCGTCTGGCTGGAGCTGCTGGTGACCGCGGTCTTTACCCTGGAATACCTGCTGCGTATCGCTACCTGGCCCAATCCGCTCCACTATATTTTCAGCTTTTGGGGGCTGATTGACCTGGCGACGATTTTACCGCTGTATGTGATGTGGCTATGGCCGGAAATTAGCCTCAATTATGTATTCGCCTGGCGGGCAATGCGGGCGATCCGCGCGCTGCGTATTCTCAAACTACTGCGCTTTATGCCTTCGCTCAACGTGTTCTGGCGAGCGATTGTCAGCGCGCGCCATCAGCTGATCCTGTTTTATTCGTTTATCGCCATTGTGATGGTGATTTTCGGCTCGTTAATGTATCTGATTGAGGGGCCGGAATACGGCTTTACCACGCTTAACGCCTCGGTCTATTGGGCCATCGTGACCATCACCACCGTCGGCTACGGAGACATCACGCCGCACACGCCGTTGGGTCGCATCCTGGCCTCCATTCTTATCCTGATCGGCTACTCCATTATTGCCATACCGACCGGACTTATCACCACGCATATGACCAGCGCCCTGAATCGTCGACGACAGCAGCGCCTGTGTCCGCAGTGTCAGCAGGGCGACCATGACGATAACGCCCGTTTCTGCCATGCCTGCGGTCATGCCTTGCCGAAGTAAGCTGGCGACGTAAAAAAAGCCTGCCGGGAGTACCGCGGCAGGCTTTTTACTGGATGTTAAAGGTTATTCACGCCACAGAATATGGCACAGCTTATGATCTTTCTCGCGGCACAGCAGAACGCGGGCGAAGATATCATTGATTTCCCCGCCGTCGGTATCCGCCAGACCAATCACCACTTCGGCGAAGAAATCCGGGTTGAGATCGTAATCCACATGCTCTTCCCAGTCTGCCGAAGGGTCGAACAGTTCGGCGCCGCCGCGCTCCTCAAACTGCAGGTTAAACAGAATGATGTCCGCCGGGTCGAGATTGTCGGCCGCCAGTTCGAGGAAGATATCGTAAGCCTGCTCGAGCGTTTCGTCTTCGGTCAGGCGGTTGTTTAAATCCATATCCATGATTGCTACTCATTCGGTATCTGATGGGCACGTTTTACAGCAACGGGCTGAAGAAGTAAAACAGTCGCTCGGCGATCCGCTGCCACAGC
>NZ_GL882834.1:18665-26943 GCF_000195655.1 Klebsiella sp. MS 92-3 | reverse complement strand
CCACGGGGGACGTTTTAACCAGAGACGGGCATCCAGCAGGCGCGAGCGCGAGATATAATCATCCTGAACCGCCGCCAGATCGCTGCCGAAACCGGCGTCATCGATGACCAGGGTAATCTCGAAGTTGAGCCACAGGCTGCGCATATCCAGGTTGACGGTCCCCACCAGACTTAGCTCGCCATCGACCAGCACGCTCTTGGTATGCAACAGTCCGCCCTCAAACTGATAGATTTTGACCCCGGCCGCCAGCAGCTCGGTGAAGAAGGCCCGGCTGGCCCAGCCTACCAGCAGCGAATCGTTCTTGCGCGGTAAAATAATGCTCACGTCAACGCCGCGCTGGGCGGCGGTACAGATCGCATGCAGCAGGTCGTCGCTGGGTACGAAGTAGGGGGTGGTCATGATCAGATGCTCTTTCGCCGCATAGGCGGCGGTGAGGAGAGCCTGATGAATAAGATCTTCCGGAAAGCCCGGTCCGGAGGCGATCGTGTGAATAGTATGTCCGCTGGCCTCTTCGAACGGCATGATATTGACGTCCGGGGGCGGCGGCAGAATGCGCTTGCCAGTCTCTATTTCCCAGTCGCAGGAGTAGACGATGCCCATCGAGGTCGCCACCGGGCCTTCCATTCGCGCCATCAGATCAATCCACTGTCCGACTCCTGAGTCCTGTTTAAAGTAGCGCGGATCGACCATATTCATGCTGCCGGTGTAGGCGATATAGTTATCGATCATCACCATTTTACGATGCTGACGCAGGTCCATCCGGCGCAGGAACACGCGCATCAGGTTAACCTTAAGAGCTTCGACGACTTCAATACCGGCGTTACGCATCATCGCCGCCCATGGGCTGCGGAAAAAGGCCACGCTGCCCGCGGAGTCGAGCATTAGCCGACAGTGAACTCCGCGGCGAGCGGCGGCCATCAGCGATTCAGCGACGCTGTCGGCCATGCCGCCGGGCTGCCAGATATAAAAGACCATCTCTATGTTGTGACGGGCCAGCTGAATATCGCGGATCAGGGCCTGCATCACGTCGTCAGATTCCGTCAGCAGCTGTAGCTGGTTGCCTTTTACGCCGCCAATGCCCTGACGCCGTTCGCACAGCTTGAACAGGGATTCGGCCACCGGGCTGTTATCTTCCGCGAAGATATGTTTGCAGGCTTTGAGGTCGTTTAACCACTTGGCCGTCGAGGGCCACATCGCCCTGGCGCGCTCGGCCCGACGCTTGCCGAGATGCAGCTCGCCAAAGGAGAGATAGGCGATGATCCCCACCAGCGGCAGGATATAAATGATCAGCAACCATGCCATGGCGGACGGGACAGCGCGGCGTTTCATTAGAATTCGTAATGTTACACCGGCGATCAACAGCCAGTACCCCAGAATGACCAGCCAGTTCACCACCGTGTAAAAGGTTGTCATAGATGTAAAATCCTTTTGAATGACGATATGTGATGAGTTTACGCATCAGTATTTTTCTGGCAAATAAAAACGCAGCGAAAGCGGTAGTCAGTTGCTGGCAGAGGTTTATAATGGGGGCTGTTTTCACTCGTAGAGTCGTTGCAATGAAGCGTAGTAGAACGGAAGTAGGGCGCTGGCGCATGCTGAGACAGGTGAATCGCCGTAAAGCGCGCTGGCTGGAAGCCCAATCGCGCCGCAATATGCGGATCCTCGCTATCAGGAAGGGACTGGTGAAACGGCAGCGTCATGCCCTGCTGTTTATCTTCCCTGACAGCTAAGCGAGCAGGCAAACGGCACCGTACGCGGTGCCGTTGTCGTTTTCTCTCTGCGCTAAATTCCCGTTGCACATCTCCATAGGGCAATGATGGTTTTTCATGCTGCTATGCGACGACAAAACAGAGCTCCCGCCTCAGTGAAAGAGAGATGCTACGCCTGGCTTGTAATGACGGACGACAAGATCCAGAGCCAAGTCGTTTGCGGCGCGACAGGAATTAACCGTCAGATAGCATTTATTGCCGCTCAGGAAGGGCATGGCGTTGTTAAATGCTTAATGATATGACCGGCCAGCTGCGGTAACCAGGCGGGAACTGAGGGAATGAGAAAACAGACTCAGACAGGCAAGGGGGTTATTAAGCGGTCCAGCGCGTTGAAGCTAAATGAACCGACCGATCCTGACCATGAATAATCTGAGCCTGTTATATTATCCAGAGAGGCCATGCAATAAGCATCCTGAATAAAACGCAATCGTTGCGCCAGCTTTTACTTATTTTGCATAGGCTTCCGTGGATAACGTGATGGTGACGTTATCACTTACCGCCGGCACATATTTATCAAGCTTAAAGTCTGAACGTTTTATCACCCCGGTGGCATCAAATCCAATGGCCTCTTTTTTCACCATTGGGTGCATATCCTGCTTATTCAGGACGGCATGCAGGACCACCGGTTTGGTGATGCCTTTAATGGTCAAATTACCTTCCACATCATATTTATTGTCGCCTTTGCTTTCCACTTTGGTACTCTGGAAAGTGGCGTCGGGAAACGTTTTAACATCAAAATACTCTTTGCCTAAAAACTCATCCGTTAACGCCTTGACGTGAGCGTCAATGGTTTTCACTGGCAGCGTGACGTTCACCGAGGATTTCTCCGGATTCTCTTTATCAAAGGCCAGTTTCCCTGAAACATCAGAGAGATAGGCGGTAGGGTTTGAGAAGCCGAAATGGTTCCAGGAGATCACAACCGAGGTATGCTGTGGATCAAGACTGTATTCCTTAGCCGCGGCTTGCGACACAGGAATATATAAGGCAAGTACAGAAAGCAATGCGGTTTTTTTCAGGGTATTCACACAATAATCCTCAAAATCGGCAGGTACATAAATGTTAGCCCAAAAAAATACAGGGCTTATTGAAAACATTTGTTATTCCCTTTCAAATTTTTTAATCAAGCAGTGATGCCCCTACTATCACTCTGCGTGAAGTTTACGCAACGAAATTAATAGGCTTTAAAAATGATGCTCAGCAACTTAACGCTGGCAGCGTAGTTAATACCCCTTTATGCCTGCCAGGTAAACCTTTGTCTACAAGGGTGTTATTTCCACGTGCTTTCAAGCGGCTACGGTCCTGAATATAGCAAGATGGGCTACGTTCGGTTCCGCGGCATCCGCAGTGGATGCCCAATAATATTTTTTTTCAGGCTTTCATATCTGTCGTTAAGCAACTATCTTTCAGTAATTATTTTCTTTCTATTGCACTGTAGATTTATAGGGCTATATCAGGATGTGCTGACATTAAATGCAAGCGCTAAATAACAACGCGATCCTCCCTAACAGCCTTACACAAGGTATTAGTAATTCACTATCACGCGTGGCGTCGATGTTTTGTCAGCATTTTCCATTGTCGAAAAAAGCGAGGCGATGGTCGATGATGGGGTAGCAGGAGAAAGTGCGTGCTCATCTTCCAGGCTTCTCAGGCGGATAACAGTCAACGCTTTCGCGAGGTTAAAAAGGGCGGCACTTCAATGTCGTGTACCAAAATGCGCCCTTCATTCTGATGACCTGGGTGTTTTTGTGGTTAGCCAGAAAAAGGAAAGGGTATTTTCAAAAAACCTTCTTATACGGCTTAACTGAGACCTGGCGGTAAACCCCGGCGGCGATATACGGATCGTCATTAGCCCAGGCCTGGGCCGCTTCCAGCGATTCAAACTCGGCAATCACCGTTGAGCCGCTGAATCCTGCTGCGCCCGGTTCGTTACTGTCAACGGCCGGCATTGGCCCGGCGGTAAGCAGTCGGCCTTCATCGTGTAAGAGTTGTAAACGCGCGAGATGCGCGGGGCGAACCGACAGCCGCTTTTCCAGAGAATCGGCGATATCTTCAGCGTAGATAACGTAAAGCACGGCAAAGCTCCTTATCAATAATCAGGCGAATTACGTTAAGTTAAACAGCGATGGACTGCAATGCAAAGATGCGCTCTGGAGTGGAAAGCACTGCCGACGCAGCTTTTTTCTGCAAATGGCGGCAAAAATTGACTCAGGTTAAGACGCCTTATTGAATATGATTGCTATTTGCATTTAAAATCGGAGCATCATTTTTCAACAGAAACGACTATGAGCGCAATGACCCTTGATTTACCTCGCCGCTTTCCGTGGCCAACGCTGCTGTCCGTGGCTATCCACGGTGCCGTTGTGGCGGGGCTGCTTTATACCTCGGTACATCAGGTTATTGAACAGCCTTCTCCGACGCAGCCGATAGAGATCACAATGGTGGCGCCGGCCGATCTTGAGCCGCCTCCGGCGGCGCAGCCTGTCGTGGAGCCCGTTGTTGAACCCGAACCTGAGCCGGAGCCAGAGGTAGCGCCTGAACCGCCGAAAGAGGCGCCGGTGGTGATCCATAAACCGGAACCTAAGCCGAAGCCCAAACCTAAACCCAAGCCTAAGCCGGAGAAAAAGGTTGAACAGCCGAAGCGGGAAGTGAAGCCGGCAGCAGAGCCGCGTCCGGCCTCGCCGTTTGAAAACAACAATACGGCGCCGGCGCGTACAGCGCCAAGTACCTCGACCGCAGCGGCTAAACCCACCGTTACTGCTCCGAGCGGCCCGCGGGCGATCAGCCGCGTTCAGCCGTCCTATCCGGCGCGCGCTCAGGCGCTGCGCATTGAAGGGACGGTACGGGTGAAGTTTGACGTTTCGCCTGATGGCCGCATTGATAATCTGCAGATCCTCTCTGCTCAGCCGGCGAATATGTTCGAACGCGAGGTGAAAAGCGCGATGCGCAGATGGCGTTATGAGCAGGGAAGACCGGGTACCGGCGTAACGATGACCATCAAATCCCGCCTGAACGGCGTCGAGATTAACTGATAAAACGCTGCGGCGGACCGGCAAGGTCCGCCGTGAAGCTTGTTTAACGCATTTTCTCCATCAATACATCATCCAGCGCCTGCTGGGCCGTTACCAGGTGCTGGCCGCCAAACAAAATCGCTCTGTTCAGCAGAGTATAAAGCTGATAAATCGGCTGACGATCGAGAAAACCCGACGGCAGAGGCGAAACGGACTGATAGCCGTCATAGATTTGCGGGGGCTGTTCCGGATGCATCGGCAGCATGGCTAAATCGCACTCGCGGTCGCCCCAGTAGCAGGCGGGATCGAATATATAGGGGCCATCCGGCCCTAAGGCGCAGTTGCCGGACCACAGATCCCCGTGCAGCAGCGAAGGCTGCGGCTGATGGTTGGCCAGTCGCTGCTGTACCATATCGACTAAGGTATCGATATCGCCAAAGTGCAATCCCTTCTCCGCCGCGAGCTCCAGCTGCCAGCCGATACGCTGCTCGGCAAAAAAAACCGACCAGCGACGCTGCCAGGCGTTGGGCTGCGGCGTGGTGGAAAGATCGTTATCAAAATCCAGACCGAACTGCGGCTGATCGCTCCACTGATGGAGGTGGGCTAGCTGCTGGCCAAGCAGAAACGCATTGTGCGCATCCAGCGGACGGGGAGGGAGGTACTCCATGACCACGAAGCTATAGTCGCGATCGCTGCCGACGGCAAAGACCTGCGGTACGCGAACGGTTTTGCTTCGCGACAGCAGCTCCAGCTGATCGGACTCGGCGGTGAAGATAGGCAGAAGTTCCCGTTCGTCGCATTTCACGAAGTAATCTTTCCCGCCGAAGCGTAAATGCCAGGCGGAATGGATCTCTCCACCGGGCAGCTCGGTTTTCAGTTCGATTTCAGCGTCTTCGGTATGCCAATCGCGTAAAAGAGTACTGATTGCTTGCCACATGCTGTCTCTCCCCATGTTTTCCACCATATCATAAGGTTAGTGCATTACTACCGGGTAAACCTGGAACTGACGCACAACTGACGCTTTCCGTTGCGCTAAACGCACTTATTGAGCTTTTAACCACTCGGCGAATGTGGCCACAGCGATTTCCGCCGGGCGGCCAAGGGCCGCTTCCGCCAGGCCAGCGCTGAGGGCCTTAACTTCCTCGGCCGTCTGGCCGCTCAGCAGGCCGAAGGTGTTGGTACCCAGCTCATGGGGCGTGCCCTCTTCATCATTGAGCGTCAGTACAAACCCGGCACGGGTAAAATGGTTGCTGACCTCATTGATCTCCGTCAGCGCCTGTTCATGGAAGGTCACGCTGACGACCCAGGCGGTAATCTCATTACTCATCTCTACACCCCGTTGTTATGCATGGCCTTTCCAGCATAGACCATCCTGCTTATATTGTGACTCCCCCCCCCCCCGGGGGGGGGGGGGGGGGGCAGGGAAGATCAACGCCCGCAGAGATAATCATAGATTTTTTGCGTATTGGCCCGCGAGCAGAGGCGGGTGCCCTGGTTGATGGTCGCGGCGCTACCGGCGGCGACGCCAAAGCGTACCATGTCTTCAAGGCTGGCGTTTTCCGCCAGACGCAAGGTCATGGCGCCCACCATGCTGTCGCCAGCGCCGACGGTGCTCTGGCTTTTCATCGGTGGCGGCACAACCTGAACGCTGCCGCTGGCGTCCACGCCTAACGCCCCCTGCGGACCCAGGGAGACCACCACCCGGCGCACTTTACCGGACTGGATCAACGACTGAGCGGCAAGGCGCACGTCATCGGGTTGGCTGAGATCGCGCTGCACGAGGGCGCTAAGCTCTTTCTGGTTCGGTTTCACCAGCTCAATATTGCCGACGTCCAGCGCGGCGGCCAGCGCATCGCCGGAACTGTCAATGATGCAGCGCAGTCCCTGCTGTTGCGCATTTTTCACCAGCTGCATCAGGTTATCGACGCTAATACCTGGCGGCAGGCTGCCGCTGACCACCAGCAGAGAGCCGGGTTCGATAGTCAGAACCTTCTCTTCCAGACGGCGGAATTCATCGTCCGTCAGTGCCGCGCCGGGCATAACGAAGCGATACTGTTCGCCGCTGGCGGCCACGTGGACGTGCAGGTTTTGCCGCGTCCAGTCGCGGGTTTCGACGGTCTCGACCGGCACCTGCTCATCGGCCAGCAGGGCTGCAAGATGCTCGCCGGTAGCGCCACCGACCGGGAAAATGGCGGTGGCTTTGCCGCCGAGAAAGGTCACGGCGCGGGCCACATTGATCCCGCCGCCGCCAGGTTCAAATACCGGCGCGCTGCAGCGAAGTTTGCCTTCCGGGTAGATCTGTGGGGTTTGCGTGGCGCTATCCAGCGAGGGGGCCAGCGTGAGCGTGTAAATTTTGGTCATTCCTTCTCCTCCTTAATACGGCGACTGTCGTTAATTTAAGCATGGCACGATGACTCGGGGAGGGAAAGTCCAGTTCCTGACAGTTTTGCAAAGATGCCTCTATTTTCATTATGAAATAAAGATTGTTTCCGGAGCTGTCTTATTCAAAAAACGAAAGAGTAAGTGATTGCTATGTTATTCGTGCTTTTTTATAATTTGCTACCTTTCTTAGGACCTGCACTCCGCGATCCTCGCGAAAGTTTCCGGGACCCTCAGGTCTCTTTTATGTTGTACGGACGCTAAATTCAATGAGCCGGCGAGATTATGCCTGTTCATCATTTGTACTGTCCTAAAAAAATGTATTTTAGAGAGTTATAATGAAGCTTTTAAAGACAGTACCCGCAGCGGTTATGCTGGCGGGGGGGCTTTTTGCGTCTGTTGGCGCAATGGCCGATGATTCTGTATTTACCGTCATGGATGACCCTTCCGCTGCCAAAAAACCGTTCGAAGGGGTGGTTAACGCAGGCTACCTGGCGCAGTCCGGCAACACCAAGAGCTCTTCGATGACGGCGGATTCCACCCTGACCTGGTATGGTAATACCACCGCCTGGTCGCTGTGGGGCAACGCCAGCAACACATCGTCCAATGATGAGCGATCCTCAGAAAAATATGCTGTCGGCGGACGTAGCCGCTACAACCTGACCGATATGAACTATGTTTTTGGTCAGGGTAGCTGGCTAACTGACCGCTACAACGGCTATCAACAGCGCGATGTTGTGACGGCGGGCTATGGTCGTCAGATCCTCAACGGGCCGGTGCACAGTCTGCGGTTTGAATTCGGTCCTGGCGTTCGCTATGACGAATATACCGACGGGGATACTGATACCCAGCCGCTGGGTTATGCTTCGGGTACCTGGGCCTGGCAGATGACCGATAACGCCAAATTTTCGCAAGGGGTATCGGTGTTCGGCGCCGAGGACACCACGGTCAACTCAGAGAGCGCGTTAAACGTGGCGATTAACGCCCATTTCGCCCTGAAGGTCGCCTACAACGTGACCTGGAACTCTGAGCCGCCTGCGTCCGCGCCGGAGCATACCGATCGCCGGACCTCGCTCTCCCTCGGGTATAAGATGTAATATTTCAGGCCGGGTTTTCCCCGGC
>NZ_GL882834.1:10495-18569 GCF_000195655.1 Klebsiella sp. MS 92-3 | reverse complement strand
TTTCCCCCGGCCCTGTTCGTTTTGGTTTTAGCAATTAGTGATATTATTTTTTCTGGCCGTTCGTTTTACTTTTTGTAAAAAGGAAATAGCCCTCCATTTTTTCTCCATTATTCACGAGCGCCTGACAAATATTCATTCTATTTGACACAAATAGCTAAATATTCGACGGACAAATATGTGATCTGGATCTATACTAACAACCACTGACCGGAGGGCGACATTGCCCAGTCTGTTTTCCGTAATAAGAGAATAAACATCATGAAAAACAATCGATATACCATCGCAGCCCTGGCGCTGTGCGTGCTTTCTTTTGGCGCATCAGCCGCCACGCCCGTTCCGCCATCGGGTCATCAGGATCATACCCAGGTAGGTATCGCCAAAGCCTCTGACGTTGAGGCTGGTTCGAATATTGCGCCCGGCGCCCCTACCACCGGAAAATCCATGAACGACGCCTTTAATGTGCATACGCTGGTGGCCGGCGAGTGGTCTTAATATTGCAGGCTATCGTTTCGCGAGCGGTCTAATAAGCCGGGTTAAGTGGTACCGGTTTAATGGCCCGCGGTATACATTCAGCAGGCAATATCTCCACGTCTCTTTTATCATGTCCGAATAATATCGTCCGGCGCCATTGGCTAATATTACCGCGCCACATCGCTTATATTCTGCTTTTTATCCGTGGCCCTCTTGTTTTCTCCGCATTCCGCCATCATTTATGCTGTTGCGGCTTTAATCACGTACCAATGATGTGTAAACTACTCCCCGGTGTTATCAGCAGGCGGCTGCAGGGGGGAGCGATCGTTCCGGTCGTGCTCCTATTTTCGCAGAGTGAAGCGGGAACTGCGCCTTAACCTGATGATAATTATGATTATATAGTTTTGTATGTGCTCTTTCGTGCGGGGCACCACTGCAAATAAGGACATAAAATGCCTGTAATTACGCTTCCTGATGGCAGCCAACGCCATTTTGACCACGCAGTTAGTCCGATGGATGTCGCGCTGGATATCGGTCCAGGCCTGGCGAAAGCCACCATTGCCGGGCGGGTAAACGGTGAACTGGTAGACGCCTGTGACCCGATCGAATCCGATTCCACTCTCTCTATCATCACCGCGAAAGATGAAGAAGGGCTGGAGATCATTCGTCACTCCTGCGCGCACCTGTTAGGCCATGCCATCAAACAGCTGTGGCCCAACACCAAAATGGCTATCGGTCCGGTTGTCGATAATGGTTTCTACTATGACGTAGACCTCGACCACACCCTGACCCAGGAAGATATCGACGCGCTCGAAAAACGTATGCATGAGCTCGCCGAGAAAAACTACGACGTTATCAAGAAGAAAGTGAGCTGGCATGAAGCGCGTGAAACCTTCGTGAAACGCGGCGAAAGCTATAAAGTTTCTATTCTTGATGAAAACATTGCCCATGATGACAAGCCTGGCCTGTATCATCATGAAGAATATATCGATATGTGCCGCGGTCCGCACGTACCGAACATGCGCTTCTGCCATCACTTTAAGCTGATGAAAACCGCCGGAGCCTACTGGCGCGGCGACAGCAACAATAAAATGTTGCAGCGTATCTACGGCACCGCGTGGGCAGATAAAAAAGCGCTGAATGCCTACCTGCAGCGTCTGGAAGAAGCCGCCAAGCGTGACCACCGTAAAATCGGTAAGCAGCTCGACCTGTATCACATGCAGGAAGAGGCGCCGGGGATGGTGTTCTGGCACAATGACGGCTGGACCATCTTCCGTGAACTGGAAACGTTTGTTCGTTCTAAACTGAAAGAGTACCAGTATCAGGAAGTAAAAGGTCCGTTCATGATGGACCGTGTGCTGTGGGAAAAAACCGGCCACTGGGACAACTACAAAGATGCGATGTTCACCACCTCTTCTGAGAACCGTGAATACTGTATCAAGCCGATGAACTGCCCGGGTCACGTGCAGATCTTCAACCAGGGGCTGAAATCCTACCGCGACCTGCCGCTGCGTATGGCGGAATTCGGTAGCTGCCACCGTAACGAACCGTCTGGCGCGCTGCATGGTCTGATGCGCGTTCGCGGCTTTACCCAGGATGATGCACATATCTTCTGTACTGAAGATCAGGTTCGCGATGAAGTGAACGCCTGTATTCGTATGGTCTACGATATGTACAGCACCTTTGGCTTCGAGAAGATCGTCGTCAAACTGTCGACTCGCCCGGAAAAACGTATCGGTAGCGACGAGACCTGGGATCGCGCGGAAGCGGATCTGGCGGTGGCGCTGGAAGAAAATAACATCCCATTTGAATATCAACTGGGTGAAGGGGCGTTCTACGGCCCGAAAATTGAATTTACCCTGTATGACTGCCTCGATCGTGCATGGCAGTGCGGTACCGTACAGCTGGACTTCTCTCTGCCGCAGCGTTTAAGCGCCTCCTATGTGGGCGAAAACAACGAGCGTCAGGTGCCGGTCATGATTCACCGTGCGATTCTCGGTTCTCTGGAGCGCTTCATTGGCATCCTGACCGAAGAGTTCGCAGGCTTCTTCCCAACCTGGATTGCACCAGTGCAGGTAGTGGTCATGAATATTACCGATTCTCAGGCTGAATACGTTAACGAATTGACGCGTAAACTACAAAATGCGGGCATTCGTGTAAAAGCAGACTTGAGAAATGAGAAGATTGGCTTTAAAATCCGCGAGCACACTTTACGTCGTGTCCCGTATATGTTGGTCTGTGGCGACAAAGAAGTCGAAGCCGGCAAAGTGGCCGTGCGCACCCGTCGCGGGAAAGACCTCGGCAGCATGGACGTAAATGAAGTGATCGAGAAGCTGCAACAAGAGATTCGCAGCCGCAGTCTTCAACAACTGGAGGAATAAGGTATTAAAGGCGGAAAACGAGTTCAAACGGCGCGCCCTAACCGTATCAATGGCGAAATTCGCGCCCAGGAAGTTCGCTTAACAGGTCTGGAAGGTGAGCAGCTGGGAATTGTGAGTCTGAGAGAAGCTATCGAAAAGGCTGAAGAGGCTGGAGTAGATTTAGTTGAAATCAGCCCTAACGCCGAGCCGCCAGTTTGTCGTATCATGGACTACGGCAAGTTCCTTTATGAAAAGAGTAAGTCTTCTAAGGAACAGAAGAAGAAGCAGAAAGTTATCCAGGTTAAGGAAATTAAATTCCGCCCTGGTACTGATGAAGGTGACTATCAGGTAAAACTCCGCAGCCTGATTCGCTTTCTCGAAGATGGCGATAAGGCCAAGATCACGCTGCGTTTCCGCGGTCGTGAGATGGCCCACCAGCAGATCGGTATGGAAGTGCTTAACCGCGTGAAAGACGATCTGGTTGAACTGGCAGTAGTCGAATCCTTCCCAACGAAGATCGAAGGCCGCCAGATGATCATGGTGCTCGCTCCTAAGAAGAAACAGTAAGGCCATCAAGAAACATTTCCGGTGGGCTTCGGCTCACTGGTTTTGTTCGCCTTTGTTTCGTTTATTAACAATGCGAAGTGGAAGTTATTAAAATGCCAAAAATTAAGACCGTACGCGGTGCTGCTAAGCGCTTCAAAAAAACCGGTAAAGGTGGTTTTAAGCACAAGCACGCTAACCTGCGTCACATTCTGACTAAAAAAGCTACCAAGCGTAAACGTCACCTGCGTCCGAAAGCCATGGTTTCCAAAGGCGATCTGGGCCTGGTTATCGCGTGCCTGCCGTACGCATAAGTCGTTAACGTTTAACTTTTTTAACTTAGAATAGATACAGGAGAGCACACATGGCTCGCGTAAAACGTGGTGTAATTGCACGTGCACGTCACAAGAAAATTTTGAAACAAGCTAAAGGCTACTACGGTGCGCGTTCTCGCGTATACCGCGTTGCCTTCCAGGCTGTTATCAAAGCTGGTCAGTACGCTTACCGTGACCGTCGTCAACGTAAACGTCAGTTCCGTCAACTGTGGATTGCACGTATCAACGCAGCAGCACGTCAGAACGGTATTTCTTACAGCAAATTCATCAATGGCCTGAAAAAAGCCTCTGTTGAAATCGACCGTAAGATCCTGGCTGACATCGCTGTATTCGACAAAGTAGCGTTCACCGCTCTGGTCGAAAAAGCGAAAGCAGCTCTGGCATAAGCCAGTTGAAAGAGGGAGCTTGTCTCCCTCTTTTCGTTTCAACACCATCAATACATTGACTTTTATCGGCGCAGGCTTTTCAATACAGCTCTGACGTTTCTTACCAGACAAGGTAATGCAAGCATGAATGCTGCTATTTTCCGCTTCTTTTTTTACTTTAGCACCTGAACTCAGGGGGCTTGCGCGTGAAAGAAGAAACGGAAAACAGCGCCAGAAAGCCTCCCCTGTGGAGGCTTTTTTCGTATATGGATTCGGAATATTAATTTCACTATAACCGGTGTCTGCACCGACATAATGAGGAAAACCATGTCACATCTCGCAGAGCTGGTTGCCAGTGCCAAGGCAGCCATTAACGAGGCATCAGATGTTGCTGCGCTGGACAACGTCCGCGTGGAATACCTGGGTAAAAAAGGGCATCTGACCCTGCAAATGACCACCCTGCGTGAGCTGCCGCCGGAAGAGCGTCCGGCAGCCGGTGCGGTCATCAACGAGGCGAAAGAGCAGGTGCAGCAGGCGCTGAACGCGCGTAAAGCTGAACTGGAAGGCGCAGCGCTGAATGCGCGTCTGGCCGCAGAGACCATTGACGTCTCGCTGCCGGGTCGCCGCATTGAAAACGGCGGCCTGCATCCGGTTACTCGCACCATCGACCGTATTGAAAGTTTCTTCGGTGAGCTCGGCTTTACCGTGGCGACGGGCCCGGAAATCGAAGACGATTACCACAACTTCGATGCGCTGAATATTCCGGGTCACCATCCGGCGCGCGCTGACCACGACACTTTCTGGTTCGATGCCACTCGCCTGCTGCGTACGCAGACCTCCGGCGTGCAGATCCGCACCATGGAAAACCAGCAGCCGCCTATCCGTATTATCGCGCCGGGCCGCGTCTATCGTAACGACTACGATCAGACCCACACCCCGATGTTCCATCAGATGGAAGGTCTGATCGTTGATAAAAATATCAGCTTCACCAACCTGAAAGGGACGCTGCACGACTTCCTGAACAACTTCTTTGAAGAAGATCTGCAGGTCCGCTTCCGTCCGTCCTACTTCCCGTTCACCGAACCGTCTGCGGAAGTTGACGTAATGGGTAAAAACGGCAAATGGCTGGAAGTGCTGGGCTGCGGGATGGTGCACCCGAACGTGCTGCGTAACGTGGGTATCGATCCGGAAGTCTACTCCGGCTTCGCCTTCGGCATGGGCATGGAGCGTCTGACCATGCTGCGCTATGGCGTCACCGATCTGCGCGCGTTCTTCGAAAACGATCTGCGTTTCCTCAAACAGTTTAAATAAGGGCAGGACAGAACAATGAAATTCAGTGAACTGTGGTTACGCGAATGGGTTAACCCGGCGATCGACAGCGAAGCGCTTTCCGATCAGATCACCATGGCGGGCCTCGAAGTAGATGGCGTTGAGCCGGTCGCCGGCAGCTTCAACGGCGTCGTTGTCGGTGAAGTGGTGGAGTGCGGTCAGCACCCGAACGCCGACAAACTGCGCGTCACCAAAGTCAACGTCGGCGGCGAACGCCTGCTGGACATCGTCTGCGGCGCGCCAAACTGCCGTCAGGGGCTAAAGGTCGCGGTAGCCACCATCGGCGCCGTGCTGCCGGGCGATTTCAAAATCAAGGCCGCGAAGCTGCGCGGCGAGCCGTCTGAGGGGATGCTGTGCTCCTTCTCCGAGCTGGGTATTTCCGACGACCATAGCGGTATCATCGAGCTGCCGGCAGATGCGCCCATCGGCACCGATATTCGCGAATACCTCAAGCTTGACGATAACACCATCGAAATCAGCGTCACGCCAAACCGCGCCGACTGCCTGGGCATCATCGGTGTGGCGCGCGATGTCGCTGTCCTGAACAAAGCGCCGCTGAACGCGCCGGAAATCACGCCGGTTGCCGCGACGATTGACGACGTGCTGCCGATTCAGGTTGACGCGCCGCAGGCTTGCCCGCGCTATCTGGGGCGCGTGGTGAAAGGTATCAACGTCAAAGCGCCGACGCCGCTGTGGATGAAAGAGAAGCTGCGCCGCTGCGGGATCCGCTCCATCGACGCGGTGGTTGACGTGACCAACTATGTGCTGCTTGAGCTGGGCCAGCCGATGCACGCCTTTGACCGCGACCGTATTGAAGGCGGGATCGTGGTGCGCATGGCGAAAGAAGGGGAAACCCTGGTCCTGCTCGATGGCTCTGAAGCAAAGCTCGACAGCGACACGCTGGTCATTGCAGACCATAACAAAGCGCTGGCGATGGGGGGGATCTTCGGCGGGGAACACTCCGGCGTTAACGACGAAACCCAGAACGTGCTGCTGGAATGCGCGTTCTTCAGCCCGCTGTCCATTACCGGCCGCGCGCGCCGTCATGGCCTGCACACCGATGCCTCTCACCGCTATGAGCGCGGCGTCGATCCGGCCCTGCAGTATAAAGCGCTGGAGCGTGCAACCCGTCTGCTGATCGACCTCTGCGGCGGTGAAGCCGGCCCGGTCATTGACGTTACCAGCAAAGAGAATCTACCAACACGCGCCACCATTACGCTGCGTCGCAGCAAGCTGGATCGCCTGATTGGCCACCATATCGCTGACGCGCAGGTCACCGACATTCTGCAGCGCCTCGGCTGCGAAGTGACGGTTGGCGAGGGCGAATGGCAGGCGGTTGCGCCGAGCTGGCGTTTCGACATGGAGATCGAAGAAGATCTGGTTGAAGAAGTGGCTCGCGTTTACGGCTACAACAACATTCCTGACGAGCCGGTGCAGGCGGGTCTGATCATGGGAACCCACCGCGAAGCGGACCTGTCGCTGAAGCGCGTGAAAACGCTGCTGAACGACAAAGGCTATCAGGAAGTGATCACCTACAGCTTCGTCGACCCGAAAGTCCAGCAGCTGATCCACGCCGGGGAAGAGGCGCTGATCCTGCCAAGCCCGATCTCCAGCGAAATGTCGGCGATGCGCCTGTCGCTGTGGACCGGCCTGCTGGGCACCGTGGTCTACAACCAGAACCGTCAGCAGAGCCGGGTGCGCATCTTTGAGAGCGGCCTGCGCTTTGTGCCGGACACCAATGCGCCGCTGGGCATTCGTCAGGATGTGATGCTGGCCGGGGCGATCTGCGGCAACCGCTACGAAGAGCACTGGACACTGGCGAAAGAGACGGTCGATTTCTATGATCTGAAAGGCGATCTGGAAGCCGTTCTGGATTTAACCGGAAAATTAGCGGATATCGAATTCCGTGCTGAAGCGACCACCGCGCTGCATCCGGGACAATCCGCAGCGATTTATCTTAAAGGTGAACGCATTGGTTTCATTGGGGTTGTTCATCCTGAGCTGGAACGTAAACTGGATCTGAACGGTCGCACTCTGGTGTTCGAACTGGAGTGGAACAAGCTCGCAGACCGCGTGGTGCCTCAGGCGCGCGATATTTCCCGCTTCCCGGCGAACCGTCGCGACATCGCGGTGCTGGTCGCGGAAAACGTGGCTGCCGCCGATGTTTTAGCCGAATGTAAGAAAGTTGGCGTAAATCAGGTAGTTGGCGTAAACTTATTTGACGTGTACCGTGGTAAGGGTGTGGCGGAAGGGTATAAGAGCCTTGCGATTAGCCTGATCCTGCAGGATACCAGCCGTACACTCGAAGAAGAGGAGATTGCCGCTACCGTTGCCAGATGTGTAGAGGCATTAAAAGAGCGATTCCAGGCATCATTGAGGGATTGAACCTATGGCGCTTACAAAAGCTGAAATGTCAGAATATCTGTTTGATAAGCTTGGGCTTAGCAAGCGGGATGCCAAAGAACTGGTCGAGTTGTTTTTCGAAGAGATCCGTCGTGCTCTGGAAAACGGAGAACAGGTCAAACTCTCCGGGTTCGGCAACTTCGATTTGCGGGATAAAAACCAACGCCCGGGACGTAACCCGAAGACGGGGGAGGATATTCCCATTACAGCCCGGCGCGTGGTGACCTTCAGACCCGGTCAGAAGCTGAAAAGCCGTGTCGAAAACGCG
>NZ_GL882834.1:385-10332 GCF_000195655.1 Klebsiella sp. MS 92-3 | reverse complement strand
AAAAAAAAAAAAAAATAAAAAAAAAAAAAAGGGCCGCTTGGGGGCCTTTTTTCTTTTCTGTCAATCTTTACGCTTTGACGGCGGTGAGCATGATCTCCACCAGGATTTCTGGTCGCGCCATCTCCGCCTGCACGGCCGCTCGCGCCGGGCTATAGCCTTCCGGCATCCATTGCACCCACACCTCATTGAATGCGGCAAAGTCACGCTCGATATTTTTCAACCAGATCTGCGCGGAGAGAATGTGCTGCTTATCGCTCCCGGCCGCGGCCAGCAGCGCGTCGATCTTCTCCAGTACTTCACGGGTTTGTAAAACGATATCGTCTTCATTGCTTTTTGGCGTCTGCCCGGAGAGGAACAGCAGATCGCCATACGCAACGCTGGCGGCAAGACGAGGTTGTGGATTATTGCGAATAATTGTCATGCGGTTTGTTTCCATGTGAGACCTTCTAAAGAAATGTCTGGCATCTGATTGTCGATTAACGCGCCCAGCACCACCGCGCTGCCGGCGGCGAGAGTAAAGCCGAGGCTACCCTGGCCGAGGTTCATCCACAGGTTGGGGTATCCGGCGCGCCCCAGCATCGGCGGGCCAGCTGGCGTTGACGGGCGCATGCCGGTCCAGACTTCGGCCTCGTCCAGCCCCTCCAGTTCAGGAAAGCTGCGGGCGACGATGTTTTTCAGCGCCTGAATGCGGCTTTCGCGCAGTTCGTCGCCGTCGTAGCCGATGTCCACCATCGCCGCGATACGCAGCTGTTGGCCAAGGCGGGCATAAACGATTTTGTGCCCGTAGTCGGTGACGCTGATGTCAGGGGCAATACCTGCTTTTTCAGGATAGGGCAGGGTCAGGCTGTACCCCTTCAGGGCGCACAGCGGCACGCGAACCCCCAGATGCCCAAGCAGAGAACCACTGCCGTTACCGGCGGCGACGACATACTCATCGCCGGTGAGGGTCCCCTGACTGCTCTCCAGGCTGCTGATGCGTCCCCCGCGCTTATTGAGTCGCCGCACCTCACACTGGGTCAGCAGGCTAAAGTCGCTGCTGGCATTGAGCTTGTCGAGCAGGGCAAGGCAGAACTGATGACAATCTGCCGTTTCATCGCCTGGCGAATAGATTCCGCCCTGCAGAGAAGGACTAATATGTTTGAGCGCCGGCTCCAGCTGCAGGCAGGCTTCAGCATTCAGCGCCTGCTGATACTGAGGATCAATCCCTTTTGCTGCTTTATTAAAATCATATTCGCGACGATGGATAATTAATTTTCCGCTGCGCCGCCAGTGGAAATCGGCAAGATTATCCTCATCCCGCCACGCCTGCATGACCTGACGGCTGAGCAGCGACAGGCGTAAAATATGGTCGCCATTCATTTTATTGGTCTGGTTATTACAGGCGCGCAGAAACTGCAGCAGCCAGCGCCACTGCTGGAGAGACATCCTGAGACGCATATTCAGCGGCGAATCGGCTTTGCCCATCCATTTCATTCCCTGCAGGGGAACGCCGCTGTCGGCAAGGGGGGCGACGTAGCGGTAACTTAATTGTCCGCCGTTGGCAAAACTGGTGGCGCTGCCCGGTTCGGCATTGCGCTCCAGTAATTGCACCTGATGGCCGCGCTTGATCAGTTCCCAGGCCGTGGCCAGACCGACCACGCCGCCGCCGATAATGACAATGCGTTTGTTCATAACCCGATATATCCACCGCTGATAAATTTATCGGGTTATGTCAAAGCATTTACCCCAGCGGCGCAATTGACTTTTTATGGTCAGGGTATAACCGCAGGTTAATCTCCTTGAGCTGCTGGCGCAAACGCTGGCAGAGAAAATCGACGAACTTTTGCGCCATCGGGCTCAGGGAAACGTCGGCCCGGCGTAACAGACAGAGGTTAATCGCCATCGGCGGCGTAATGGGATGGATCATCTCCGGGGCCAGGTTGTGCTGGGCGGAGAAGATATCAGTGATGCTGCAGCCCATGCCGCGCTTCACGAACTCGGTGGCCATATAGTAGGTCTGGACGTTTAGCCGGGTGGTGGAAAAGTCGCGACGGGTGGCGATGGCGGCAGAGAGCGAGTGCGGTCCCGGCGAGATCCAGCGCTGCTGGTCGATCTGAACGATCTCCACCGCCCCCTGACGATAATGACGGTCGATGTACACCAGCGGTACTTCGGCAATCAGGGTGGTCAGGATCTCCCCCTGCTGCACCGGCTGTAGCGTCAGCGCCAAATCTATCTCGCGCAAATCCAGTTTTTTGACCAGCGTCTCGGTGTGCTCGGTAGTGAGCGTCATCACCAGGTTGCTGTTTTGCTGATAAAAGTCGGTCACCAGCTCCGGCACCAGGCTTAACCCCAGGCTTGGCAGACAGCCTAAAGTGATCTTGGCGCGCGGATCGCGAGCCAGGTTGTCGGCCAGCAGGCGCAGGTTGTCCAGGTCCTGATAAATGCTCTGCGCTTTTTCGAAAAGTGTGATCGCCTCGCTGGTCGGCAGCAGCTTGCCGCGCACCCGCTGAAACAGGGTAAAACCCAGCTTCATTTCGGCGCTTTTTAACGCTTTGCTGGCCGCGGGCTGGGAGATATTGAGCGCTTCCGCCGCCCGCGATAAAGAGCCGCAGGTCATGACGGCATAGAAGATTTCCAGATGACGCAGTTTCATGAACAGTTAACTCAGGGTTATAGCCTACCGATAAAAAGTCATTTTCTACTAACACTAAGTTAACATAGATTTAATCACCAATCAGCGCATTGGTTACATCTTGTGCTGTAGACCCCGCCCAATGGCGGCATATTACGCTCTCAGAATCGTTTCCTTTGTACCCAAACAAACCCTCAGGCCGCGGCCAATCAATAATGAAAAAGAGGGAGGATATTTTCTGAGCAGGCCCCCATACACCACCTGACCATCATGGTCGGATTGATTGGCATTAAGGAGTGTTATGAGTGACTCAACGCTCACAGGCAATGCGCCTGTCAGACAAAATATCACGCGGAAAAACGTTATTATTGGTCTGTTATTGCTGCTGTTCGTGTTGATCGCGCTGTGGTGCCACGGTCGACCAGGCAGCGAGCTTGGTCTGCTGGGATTTACGCCGCTGGTGGCGCTAGCGATATTATCGCTGATCGGCGTTGATATTGTGCTGGCGGTCATCTCCTCGATTATTATCGCCATGATAATGACCTCGACCGGCCTGCCGGAAATGGGCACGATGCTGGCGAAATCCACCGGGTCATTTATTGCCACCGTTGGGCTTATCATTATGCTCGGCGCCGGCGTGGGGGAAGTGGCCACCCGCACCGGCGCAGCGGTTGAGCTGGTAAAATTTGTCGTCCATCGCATCGGGTTGTCGAGTCAGACGCGGGTGAAATTCGGCATTGTGGCGTCATCGATTTTAATTTGCGGTTCGCTGGGCACTATGGCCGGTGGCAATGCCATTATCGTGGCAGTAATCATTCCGGTGGCGGCAGCGGTACGCTTGACGCCGCCAACGGTCGCCGCGCTGATGATGACCGCCGGTTCCGTTGGGCTGTTTACCGGGCCTTTCACCCCCAGTACCGTGACGATCCTCAGCCTCGGTGGGTTGAGCTACCCGGATTATCTGCTGTACGTTGGTCTGCCGATGAGCGCGGTCACGCTGCTGGCCGGCTGGTTAATGGCGGGACGGATCCAGAAGATGACCGAAGGCAAACTGCGCTATGACGTCGATCTCGCGGAAAAGCCGCAAGAGGATCTCAGCGCCGCGCAGCAGCGTCGGCGTAAATTAAGCGCGCTGGCCTTCGCGGCGACCATCATCGTGATGGCGATCGTTGGCGTGGTGATTAAAGCCGGCTTCAGCTTCGCGATAATCGTGATGCTGCTGGTGGCCCTGATGACCGGCCTGGTAGGCGGCCTGCGACCGACGCAGATCCTTCAGGCCCTGTATCACGGCTGCGGCCGCCTGGTGTGGATGTTTATTCTCTACTGGCTGTACAACCCGATCCTTGAGCTGATGGATGGCCTGCACGCCTATCAGGGGCTGCTGGAGTATACCCAACCGCTGCTGGAGGGGATCTCCCCGGCCTGGCTGTGCTTTAGCATCTTCGCGTTCAATATTATCGGCCATGTGCCCGGTGCGGCGGTGGCCCAGATGACCTTTACTCATAAAATCTTTGGCCCGATGCTGATGGCCGCCGGCGTGCCGCCCCAGGGGACCACCGCCGTGCTGCTGGCCTCATCCCAGGTGGACTGGTTCGGGCCGTTTCCCTCATCAGATATGTTCGGCCAGATGGGGCTGGCGCAGTCTACTCATCTGAAATATATGCTCTATAACGGCTGGGCAATCGTGGTGGCTAACATCATTCTCTTTGCGCTGCTGTTTCAGATTCTGGTGTGACGAACGACCGCAGACGCGGAGGAGATTTTCCTCCGCGTCGACGTTTGGTCGTGAGGTTTTCCTTTTCTCACCGCGACAGCCACCGTAAAATCAGCCTCTTGTTCCCCCTGCGTAATGGAATCTATGCTGACTCTCGCCCATCTTCAACAGCGCCGCAGCCGGCGTTGGCTCTTCGGATTAACGCTGTTGCTGCTGGTCACCCTGCTGATCAGCCTGTGCGCGGGGGAGCAATGGATCCCGCCCGGCGAGTGGCTCAGCGCCAAAGGTCAGCTGTTTATCTGGCAGATCCGCCTGCCGCGAACCCTGGCGGTGCTGCTGGTGGGGGCGGCGCTGGCGCTCTCCGGGGCGATTATGCAGGCGTTGTTTGAAAATCCTCTGGCGGAGCCGGGGCTGCTGGGGGTCTCCAACGGCGCGGGCGTCGGGCTGATTGCCGCCGTCCTGCTGGGCAAAGGAGTCTTGCCCGGCTGGGCGCTCGGCCTGTGTGCCATCTTTGGCGCGCTGCTGATCACTTTTATTCTGCTGCGTTTTGCCCGCCGCCATCTGTCTACCAGCCGTCTGCTGCTGGCGGGGGTGGCGCTGGGGATCATCTGCAGCGCCCTGATGACCTGGGCAGTCTACTTCTCCACCTCTTTTGACCTGCGTCAGCTAATGTACTGGATGATGGGCGGGTTTGGCGGCGTCGACTGGCAACAGCTGTGGCTGATGATAGCCCTCCTGCCGGTGCTCTGCTGGGTCTGTCTGCAGTCGCAACCCCTGAATTTACTGGCGCTGGGCGAAGTCTCCGCTCGTCAGCTTGGGCTGCCGCTGTGGCTGTGGCGCAAATTACTGGTGGTGGCGACCGGCTGGATGGTCGGCGTTAGCGTGGCGCTGGCGGGGGCGATTGGCTTTATCGGTCTGGTGATCCCGCATATTCTGCGGCTATGCGGCTTGAGCGATCACCGGGTGTTGCTCCCGGCCTGTATGCTGGCCGGGGCAAGCGCCTTGCTGGGGGCGGATATCATTGCCCGGCTGGCGCTTTCCGCCGCAGAGCTGCCGATTGGCGTGGTGACGGCGACGCTGGGCGCGCCGGTCTTTATCTGGTTGCTGCTGCGCTCGCGGTGACGGGGATAGCGCGACGCCGTCTGCAGGGACGGCGCCGGCTCGGGCTTACCAGCCTTTGATCGCGTCGCCTTTGTAGACTTCCTTCGCTTTTTCCGCGACTTCACTGGTCTGGAAGGCGGCTTTCAGTTCCTGAATTTTCTTGCTGTCCTTATTATCCTCGCGGGCGACGATCGCATTCACGTAAGGGGAATCCGGTCCCTCCATGAACAGGCCGTCGCGGGCGGCAGACAGGCCGGCCTGGGCGGAGAAGTTGGTGTTAATGATTGACAGGCTGACGTTCGGGTCATCCAGAGTACGAGTCAGCTGCGGGGTATCCACCTCCACAATTTTCAGCTGTTTTGGGTTGTCGATGATATCCAGCGTGGTGGGTAAATAGCCGACGCCCGGTTTCAGCTTGAGCAGTCCCTGCGCCTGCAGCAGCAGCAGGCTGCGGCCCAGGGTGGTGGTTTCATTAGAGATGGTCACTGTCGCCCCCTCAGGGAGCTCGCTGATATTTTTGATACGATGTGAATAGGCGGCGATAGGGAAGACAAAGGTTTTACCGACCACCGCAAATTTATAGCCGCGCTCTTTCGACTGCGCCTCAAGGTACGGCAGGGTCTGGAAGGCGTTGGCATCGACATCTTTGTTGTTCAGCGCTTCGTTGGGCAGCACATAATCATTGAAGGAGACCACTTCGACGTCGAGGTGGTATTTATCCTTCGCCACCTGCTCCACCACTTTCCAGATGGCTTCGTCCGGCCCGGTATTGATAGCGACTTTTACTTTATTATCTTCATCCGGGGAGCAGGCGCTCAGCAGGGCGACAGAGGTGGCGATTAACGCCAGGCTAAACAACTTCTTCATCACTAAAACTCTCTTAAATTAACAAGTAACGAAACCATATTACATTCATGGAACACTGTACACGGAAATGGTCGACGGCCCAATTGAGAGGATTTCATGTTGCCGGCGGCCAGCGAAGCGCTGTTACATCATGCGACAACTCGGGGGGAATGGCAGTAGAATGGCGGGCGCTGAATCCGCTACAGTAGAAAGGGATCACCTTCACCGGAAACCGGTTTATCCATTGAGGACAGGCTATGCAACATGACATTCTGAATACCGAAGTGACGACCATTGATGGCGAGAAAACCACCCTGGCATCCTTTGCCGGCAAGGTGCTACTGATCGTCAATGTAGCCTCGAAATGCGGCCTGACGCCGCAGTATGAGCAACTCGAGGATCTGCAAAAGCAGTTTGCCGCCGAGGGCTTCAGCGTGCTGGGGTTCCCCTGCAACCAGTTCCTCGGCCAGGAGCCGGGCAGTGAAGAGGAGATTAAGACCTTCTGCAGCACTACCTATGGCGTCACCTTCCCGCTGTTTAGCAAAATTGACGTCAACGGCGAACATCGCGCGCCGCTCTATCAAAAACTGATTGCCGCCGCGCCGAAAGCGGTGGCCCCGGAAGGCAGCGGTTTTTATGAGCGGATGGCCAGCAAAGGCCGGGCGCCGCTGTATGTGGACGACATTCTGTGGAACTTCGAAAAATTCCTCGTCGATCGCCAGGGCAACGTCATTCAGCGCTTCTCTCCGGATATGACGCCGGACGATCCGCAGCTGGTGGCGGCGATTAAAGGAGCGCTGGCGCAATAATGTCGTTTCTGATGCAGCTACAGGATGTAGAAGCGGCGGGGCGCCTGGCCCCGTTTTCTGCGGCTTTTCGCGCCGGGGAGATTGTCCATCTGGTGGGGCCGAACGGCGCAGGGAAGAGCACGCTGCTGACCCGCATGGCGGGGCTGTCCGACGGCCCCGGCACGGTTCATTTTAACGGCCGGCTGCTTGACGAGTGGCCGGCGAGGGAGCTGGCGCGCCGTCGCGGATATCTGTGTCAACACCAGACCCCGCCGTTCGCCATGCCGGTATGGCACTACCTGGCGCTGCATATGCAGCAGCAGGGTGATAGCGCCCGTCTGAGCGATATCGCGGCCAGGCTTGGTCTGGACAATAAGCTGGGCCGTCCGGTCAATCAGCTGTCGGGCGGCGAGTGGCAGCGCGTGCGGCTGGCGGCAGTGATCCTGCAGATCGATCCCTTGAGTAATTCCGCGGGTCAGCTGCTGCTGCTGGATGAGCCGATGAACAGTCTGGATGTGGCCCAGCAGGCGGCGCTGGATCGGCTGTTACACGAGCTGAGCGCGGCGGGGATTGCGGTGGTGATGAGCAGCCACGATCTCAACCATACCCTGCGCCACGCCGGTCAGAGCTGGCTGCTCTGCCAGGGGGAAGCCATCGCCTGCGGGGAGACCGCCGAGGTGCTGAATGAGGAAAATTTAACCGCTGCCTATGCGATCCCGTTCCAGCGCGTTGAGGTGGCCGGTCATATTATGCTCATCGCGTCACAGTAGCACGCAGTTATCTTGTCACTATATTGATAAACAAGCTAAATTATTGCGATAAAGAGACTAGGGACAGAGGGATCATCTGAAATGCGCTTCTGGTTCATGTTGGCGGCGGCGTTAATTTTAGCCGGCTGCAGCAGCCATCGGGCACCGCCGCCGAATCCTCGGCTGGCTGACTCCATCACGGTGGTGGCGAATCTGAACGAGCAGCTGCGCAGCTGGCGCGGCGCACCGTATCGCTACGGCGGCATGACGCCGCGCGGCGTTGACTGCTCCGGCTTCGTGGTGCGCACGTTTCGCGATAAATTTGCCCTCCAGCTGCCGCGTGAAACCCGCGAGCAGGCGGAAATCGGCACCCGCATCGATAAGCGCGATCTGCTGCCCGGCGATCTGGTGTTCTTCAAAACCGGCTCAGGGGAGAGCGGCCTGCACGTTGGCATCTACGATACCGACAACCAATTTATCCACGCCTCCACCAGCCAGGGCGTCACCCGTTCCTCGCTGGATAACGTCTACTGGAACAAAAAGTTCTGGCAGGCGCGGCGAATCTGACGTCATTCAGAAGCAAGAGGGAAGCGAACGCTTCCCTTTTTTATGCCGATAACCCTGCACTCCGCCCGTGTTAATCCGCTGTTCCAGGCACTACACTGGAGAGAGGAGGAACCATGACCCTTTCTTTTACCACCCACTGGCGGGATGAACTGCCGGACTTTTACACTTCCCTGTCACCAACGCCGTTGGATAACGCCCGACTCATCTGGCGCAACGCCCCGCTGGCGCAACAGCTGGGGGTGCCCGACGCCCTGTTTGCGCCTGAAAGCGGGGCCGGTGTCTGGGGCGGCGAAGCGCTGCTTCCGGGCATGTCGCCGCTGGCGCAGGTATACAGCGGCCATCAGTTTGGCGCCTGGGCCGGCCAGCTGGGCGACGGACGCGGGATCCTGCTCGGCGAGCAGCAGCTGGCGGATGGCCGCCGTTACGACTGGCATCTGAAAGGCGCCGGCCTGACTCCTTATTCGCGGATGGGGGACGGCCGCGCCGTGCTGCGCTCGACGCTCCGGGAAAGTCTGGCGTCGGAGGCGATGCACGCTCTGGGGATCCCGACGACGCGCGCCCTGGCGATGGTGACCAGCGATACCCCGGTCTACCGCGAGCGCGTGGAGCCCGGCGCGATGCTGATGCGGGTGGCCGAGAGCCATGTCCGCTTCGGCCATTTCGAACATTTTTACTATCGCCGTGAGCCGCAGAAGGTCCAGAAACTGGCCGACTATGTTATTCGCCACCACTGGCCGCAGCTGCAGGATGAGGCGGATAAGTACCTGTTATGGTTCCGTGACATTGTCATGCGTACCGCGCAGACTATCGCCAGCTGGCAAACCGTGGGCTTTGCCCATGGGGTGATGAATACCGACAACATGTCGATTCTCGGTCTGACCATCGACTACGGCCCGTATGGCTTCCTTGACGATTTCCAACCGGACTTCATCTGCAACCACTCCGATTATCAGGGGCGCTACAGTTTTGAAAACCAGCCGGCGGTGGGGCTGTGGAATCTGCAGCGTCTCGCCCAATCGCTGTCGCCGTTTATCAGCGCTGAAGCGTTAAACGCGGCGCTGGATGAGTATCAGCACGCCTTGCTGACCGCTTATGGCCAGCGGATGCGCGATAAACTCGGCCTGTTCAGCCAGCAGAAAGGGGATAACGACCTGCTGGACGGGCTGTTTGCCCTGATGATCCGCGAGAAGAGCGACTATACCCGGACGTTCCGCCTGCTGAGCCACAGCGAACAGCTCAGCGCCGCTTCGCCGCTGCGCGATGAGTTTATCGACCGCGCGGCCTTTGACAGCTGGTTTGCCGGGTATCGTGCGCGGCTGCGTGATGAACAGGTGGACGACGCGCAGCGCCAGCAGAGGATGCAGGGCGTGAATCCGGCGCTGGTGTTACGTAACTGGCTGGCGCAGCGGGCGATCGAGCAGGCTGAGGCGGGCGATGTGGGCGAGCTGGAGCGCTTGCATGCCGCGCTGGCAGACCCCTTTACCGATCGCGAGGACGACTACGTCCGCCGCCCGCCGGACTGGGGGAAACGTCTGGAAGTCAGCTGCTCGAGCTAACTTGCCTCCCGC
>NZ_GL882834.1:0-337 GCF_000195655.1 Klebsiella sp. MS 92-3 | reverse complement strand
CCCCCCCCCCCGGGGGGGGGGGGGGGGGGTTTACTTGGTCAGAATTAACTTCCCGGCGTGGGTCTGGCGCAGCAGATAGCGCTGGCCGCCATGCTCAATCACTACTCGTCCTTCGCTGCCTAACAGACCCCGACTGCTGATCTCTCTGTCCGTCGCCACGGGATAAGGGGCATTGTCTTTTGGTTTTTCAGCTGTGGCAGTGTTGTCCATACGCGTCATAGCTCTCAGAATAAAAATCAAGGCAACAATGATAATCATTATCAATAATGTTGTTTTTGACGGCAAGCGTTATTTATCGTGTTACCGGATTTGGTAGGGGAGTCAGCGAAGAGAATTG
>NZ_GL882833.1:8882-9179 GCF_000195655.1 Klebsiella sp. MS 92-3 | reverse complement strand
CCTCGCCGCTGCGGAAAAGACGCAGCAGGCTGCCCTCGATCAGGTCAAAGCCCTTAACGCCGATAAACAATCTCTGTCCACCCGGCTGGCCGCCGCGGATAAAGTGCCGCATGGCCCCGCTAACGACGCCGCTGCGCCAAAAAATGAGCCACCAGAGATGGCGGCCATAGTGGCAGCCTATCGCCTGCAGGCGGATAAAGACAACGCCCAGCTACGGATGAAAGAAGATGAAATCGAACTGCTGAGAACGCAGCTTTCTGTACAGTCCAAAACGCGCAGCGGCGAGAGCGCCGCTGC
>NZ_GL882833.1:8089-8732 GCF_000195655.1 Klebsiella sp. MS 92-3 | reverse complement strand
GGAGAACAGCAGGCTTATGCGATCGGCGCCTCGATGGGAAGCGAGGCGCTCAACGTCCTTACCACCCGTCGCACTCAGGGAGTTACCGTCGACGCAGGCCTGGTGTTGCAGGGCATCGAAGATGCCTTTCGCGGCCAGCTTCGTCTCGGAGAGCAGGAACGTAACAAAGCGCTGTTTGATGTGTCGCAGCAGGTTTATCAGAACCTGAATAAAATAGAGCAGAAAAACATCAGTGCCGGCAAGAAATATCAGCAGGCGTTTGCGCGCAAAAAAGATGTGGTCTTTAAAGAGGGCGTCTACAGCCGCGTCGATTACCCGGGTAAAGGAAAAATAAGCGGTAACGACCTGGTTACCGTGGTGATCAAAGAGATGCTGACGGACGGGACGGTGATCAACGATATGGAAGCGAAAGATCAGGCGCTTACGCAAAAGCTGGATGCCTATCCCCCGGTGTTTCGCGAACCGCTGAAGCGTCTACAGAACCACGGCTCCGTGACGCTCGTCGTCCCGCCTGAAAAGGCCTATGGCAGTAAAGGATTACCGCCAAAAATCCCGCCAGGCGCCACCATGGTTTATTCCGTGCGGATAGTAGATAGCCAACCCGAGCCGGCAAAATAGCCTCATCCTCTCCACCCCCCCCCCC
>NZ_GL882833.1:0-7974 GCF_000195655.1 Klebsiella sp. MS 92-3 | reverse complement strand
GGGGGGGGGTGGCTGTTATTCCTGCCTCATTGCTGCAATAACCGCCGTGCATCCTCATCTATAGTTGTCTATGATGTTGCACTCGTTTTACGGGTGTAACAGATGTTAACGAAGGAGGAGCCTTATCGTGGCCGATAATCCACTGTGGCATGAAACGCTGCATGACCATTTTGGTCAGTATTTTAGCGTTGATAACGTGCTGTACCACGAAAAAACCGATCATCAGGATCTGATCATCTTTGATAACCGCGCCTTTGGCCGGGTGATGGCGCTGGATGGCGTCGTACAAACCACCGAACGCGACGAGTTCATCTATCACGAAATGATGACCCATGTGCCGCTGCTGGCTCACGGCAACGCGAAGCATGTGTTGATCATTGGCGGCGGCGATGGCGCGATGCTGCGCGAAGTCTCTCGTCACCGTAGCATCGAAACCATCACCATGGTGGAAATCGACGCCGGGGTAGTTTCATTCTGCCGCCAGTACCTGCCGAACCATAACGCCGGCGCCTATGACGATCCGCGCTTTACGCTGGTGATTGATGATGGCGTCAATTTTGTTAAACAGACGACGCAAACGTTTGACGTGATCATTTCGGACTGTACCGACCCTATCGGCCCGGGAGAAAGCCTGTTCACCTCGGCTTTTTATGAAGGCTGCAAACGCTGCCTGAACCCGGGTGGGATCTTTGTTGCCCAGAATGGCGTCTGCTTCCTGCAACAGGATGAAGCGGTAGGCAGCCATCGCAAGCTAAGCCACTATTTTCGCGACGTCAGCTTCTACCAGGCGGCAATTCCAACCTATTACGGCGGGATCATGACCTTTGCCTGGGCGAGCGACAATGAGGCGCTGCGCCATCTCTCCAGCGAAATCATTCAGGCGCGCTTTCACAAAGCCAACCTGACCTGCCGTTACTACAATCCGGCAATCCATACGGCGGCCTTCGCCTTACCACAATATCTGCATGATGCTCTGTCCGCACCGTGACGCGAAATAAGGGGGTGAACTAAATTGAAAAAATTGAAGCTGCACGGCTTTAACAACCTGACCAAAAGCCTGAGTTTTTGTATCTACGATATCTGTTACGCCAAAACGGCAGAAGAGCGCGACGGCTACATCGCCTATATCGACGAACTCTATAATGCCAATCGCCTGACGGAGATCCTGACAGAAACCTGTTCTATTATTGGCGCCAATATCCTGAATATCGCCCGTCAGGATTATGAACCCCAGGGCGCCAGCGTGACCATTCTGGTCAGCGAAGAGCCTGTCGATCCCAAGCTGATTGACCAGACCGAACATCCTGGCCCGCTACCGGAAACCGTGGTCGCCCATCTCGATAAGAGCCATATCTGCGTGCATACCTACCCGGAGAGCCATCCGGAGGGCGGCCTGTGCACCTTCCGCGCCGATATCGAAGTTTCAACGTGCGGCGTCATTTCCCCGCTTAAAGCGCTGAACTATCTGATTCACCAGCTGGAATCGGACATTGTGACCATTGACTACCGTGTGCGCGGCTTTACCCGCGATATCAATGGGATGAAGCATTTTATCGATCATGAAATCAATTCGATTCAGAACTTTATGTCCGACGATATGAAGTCGTTGTATGACATGGTCGACGTCAACGTTTATCAGGAAAATATCTTCCATACCAAAATGTTGCTCAAGGAGTTCGACCTTAAGCACTACATGTTCCATACCCGACCGGAAGAGTTGACTGCCGAAGAGCGCAAGGTCATTACCGACCTGCTATGGAAAGAGATGCGCGAGATTTACTACGGCCGCAATATTCCTGCCGTGTAATCTATGAAATGCCCGGCGGCGCTTTTGCTTGCCGGGCCTGTAGTTCTGCGCCGCCTGGTAGACCGGGTCAGGCGCTAGCCGCCTGGTGGACCGGGTCAGGCGCTAGCCGCTCCCGGGATTTCCCCTGCTCACGCTACACTTTGCAGGGCTACGGTTCTGCGCCACCCGACATAAAAGGGGTCATTAACGCTGCTGCATAAACTCACGATAGGCGGCGACCACCTGCAGGAAATCCTCAACACCGCACAGAGAGAGACTTTCTTCGTCGTAGTAGCTCATCCCCTCCTCGATTTCGTCGCCGGAAAACTCCAGCTGATTGGCGCGGATCATCACCTCTTCGCCATCCAGCCACAGCGTATATTCATGCCCGGCACGCTGCCAGGAACGCTCGCTGCCCTTCACGGTGCGCGCAGCCTGCTCCACTTCGTCCAGCAGAGCAAGATTGCCTTTCACCTCCTCGTTGAACCAGTGGCCGATCGCCTCGTGATCCATCGACATTCGCACCTTTACCACTCCGGTAATATCGCGCAGAAATTCGTAATCCATAGTCTTTTCCTCTGCAAGGGCAATGCGTCACCGCTGCACTGTACCCATGCAGTAATTATCGCAGCAGACAGAAAGAAAAAAAGCGTAGCGGGCGGGAGGTTTGGAAATAAAAATGCCCGCTGATGCAATGTTCACCGGGCATTGGAGAGTTTATCGCCAAACGGTCAGCCGGGCTGACCGAATGGTTTACACCGCGGTCTGGAAGATCACGCCGTCAGCTTTTTCAGTGTACTGATCCAGCTGGTTGAAGTTCAGATAACGGTAGGTATCTTCCGCCGTCTTATCCACCTGCGCCACGAAGGTCTGGTACTCTTCCGGCGTCGGCAGTTTGCCGAGCAGCGAAGCCACCGCTGCCAGTTCGGCAGAGGCCAGATAGACGTTAGCGCCGGTACCTAAACGGTTCGGGAAGTTACGGGTAGAGGTGGAAACCACCGTCGCGCCGTCGGCCACGCGCGCCTGGTTACCCATACACAGAGAACAGCCAGGGATTTCGATACGCGCCCCGCTCTTACCAAACACGCTATAGTAGCCTTCTTCGGTCAGCTGCGCGGCATCCATACGGGTTGGCGGCGCCACCCACAGGCGAGTCGGCAGTTGGCCTTTGTGGCTGTCCAGCAGCTTACCGGCGGCACGGAAGTGGCCGATGTTGGTCATGCAGGAGCCGATGAACACTTCGTCGATCTTCTCGCCCTGCACATCAGACAGCAGGCGGGCATCGTCCGGATCGTTCGGCGCGCACAGAATCGGCTCTTTAATATCCGCCAGATCGATGTCGATCACTGCCGCGTATTCCGCGTCAGCATCGGCTTCCAGCAGCTGCGGATCCGCCAGCCATTTTTCCATGCCCTGGATACGACGCTCCAGGGTACGGCGGTCGCCGTAGCCTTCGGCGATCATCCACTTCAGCAGAACGATGTTGGAGTTCAGATACTCAACGATCGGCTCTTTATTCAGCTTGATGGTGCAGCCGGCGGCAGAACGCTCCGCCGAGGCATCGGTCAACTCGAACGCCTGCTCGACTTTCAGATCCGGCAGACCTTCGATCTCGAGGATGCGACCAGAGAAGATGTTTTTCTTACCTTTCTTCTCCACGGTCAGCAGGCCCTGCTTGATGGCGTACAGCGGGATGGCGTGGACCAGGTCACGCAGGGTGATCCCCGGCTGCATTTTACCTTTGAAACGCACCAGCACCGATTCCGGCATATCCAGCGGCATCACGCCGGTCGCGGCGGCGAAGGCCACCAGACCAGAGCCTGCCGGGAAGGAGATGCCGATTGGGAAACGGGTGTGGGAGTCACCGCCGGTACCCACGGTATCCGGCAGCAGCATGCGGTTCAGCCAGGAGTGAATCACGCCATCGCCCGGACGCAGAGAAACACCGCCGCGGTTCATGATGAAGTCCGGCAGAGTGTGGTGCGTGGTAACGTCAACCGGCTTCGGGTAGGCCGCGGTGTGGCAGAAGGACTGCATCACCAGGTCTGCAGAGAAGCCCAGGCACGCCAGGTCTTTCAGCTCATCACGGGTCATTGGACCGGTGGTGTCCTGAGAACCGACGGAGGTCATTTTCGGTTCGCAATAAGCGCCCGGACGGATACCGGCAACGCCGCAGGCGCGGCCAACCATTTTCTGCGCCAGCGAGAAGCCGCGGGTGCTTTCCGCCACGTCTTTCGCCTGACGGAAGACATCGCTGTGCGGCAGGCCCAGCGCTTCACGCGCTTTGGTGGTCAGACCGCGACCGATGATCAGCGGAATACGGCCGCCGGCGCGCACTTCGTCGATCAGCACATCGGTTTTCAGCTCGAAGCTGGCCAGCAGTTCGTTGGTCTCGTGGTTACGCACTTCGCCTTTGAACGGGTAAACGTCGATTACGTCGCCCATGTTCAGGTTAGACACATCAACTTCGATAGGCAGCGCGCCCGCATCTTCCATGGTGTTGAAGAAAATTGGCGCGATTTTACCGCCCAGACACAGGCCGCCGCCGCGCTTGTTCGGCACGTTCGGGATATCGTCGCCCATAAACCACAGCACCGAGTTGGTGGCGGATTTACGTGAAGAACCGGTCCCGACCACGTCGCCGACGTAGGCCAGCGGGTAGCCTTTCTGCTGCAGGGCTTCGATCTGTTTGATTGGGCCAACCACGCCCGGCTGATCCGGCTCAATGCCTTCGCGGGGGTTTTTGAGCATTGCCAGCGCATGCAGCGGGATATCCGGGCGCGACCACGCATCCGGCGCCGGAGAGAGATCATCGGTGTTCGTTTCGCCGGTGACCTTGAAGACGGTAACAGTGATTTTCTCTGCCAGCTGCGGACGGTTCAGGAACCACTCGGCGTCAGCCCAGGATTGCATAACCTGTTTAGCATGCTCGTTACCCGCTTTGGCTTTCTCTTCCACGTCGTAGAAGTTATCGAACATCAGCAGGGTATGGGAGAGCGCTTTCGCGGCAATCGGCGCCAGTTTCGCGTCGTCCAGCGCATCGATCAGCGGATGGATATTGTAACCGCCCTGCATGGTGCCCAGCAGTTCAACGGCTTTTTCAGGGGTAACCAGGGGGGAGGTCGCTTCGCCTTTGGCGATCGCGGCAAGGAATCCAGCTTTAACATAGGCGGCTTCGTCGACGCCCGGCGGTACACGGTTAATCAGCAGGTCTAACAGGAATTCTTCTTCGCCCGCAGGCGGGTTTTTCAGCAGTTCTACCAGCGCGGCCATTTGGGTTGCATCTAAGGGTTTGGCAACAATCCCCATGGCGGCACGCTCAGCTACGTGCTTACGGTATTCTTCTAGCACGACGGTTCTCCTCGCTCTCATTGTCATAATGCGGCCTACACGTCTTCAATCAATCTGCCTCTGTCCTGGCTTAGCTTGCCGCGTGACGCATCTTGAAGGATTTAGTGGCTGGGCGATTTTCTTCACGCTCCTGTGAGACAGCAGTTTGTAGGGTAAATGCCCGATACCGCGTCGGCAGCATAGCAGGAATTTTGAAAGGTGTTAATCTGTTTACAAAAAAGCAACATTAAAATTTAGCTGAATCGTTAAGGGCAGGATATTGCAGGCTTTCTGTTCAAATCCCACGACAAAAATCCCTTTCCGCGTACAACGCCACGGGCCGATCCCAACAATAATCAATAAAAAGCCATCCCGCTTACTTATCCTCAGCAAACGCGCCGTTTTCGCAGATACTTTAGCGAGATGGGTTACTTTTTGGGTCAGGAGTTTCCATGTCACTGCCGTTCAAACCCCATATTATCGCCCTGCTCTGTAGCGCTGGCTTACTCGCGGCGGCAGGAACACTCTATGTGCAAAGCCGAACCCCAGCGACGATCGCTGAACCGCCTGCGCAGCAAGCGCCAGCGCCCGCAGCGTCGACGACACAGCCGGTGGCCGCCACTTACACCCAGGCGCAAATTGATCAGTGGGTCGCCCCTATCGCGCTCTACCCGGACAGCCTGCTGTCGCAGGTGTTGATGGCCTCCACTTATCCCGACAACGTCCTGCAGGCGGTCCAGTGGTCCCAGGATAACCCCGCGATGAAAGGGGATGCGGCCGTGCAGGCGGTTGCCAGCCAGCCGTGGGACCCTAGCGTCAAATCTCTTGTCGCTTTCCCTGCCCTGCTGGCGATGATGGGCGAGAATCCGCCCTGGGTGGAAAATCTTGGCAATGCGTTTTTGGCCCAGCCGCATGATGTGATGGATTCAGTGCAGCGCCTGCGCGCCATTGCCCAACAAACCGGGACGCTGAAATCCACACCGCAGCAGAAAGTGATTGTCACCCCTGCCGCACCGGTTTCAGCCAGCAGCAGCACGGCAGCAACCGCAACCGCCCACACAGCGGCGCCTGCGCCCACGCAGGTCATTAAAATAGAGCCGACCAATCCACAGGTGGTCTATGTTCCCAGCTATAACCCCTCCACCGTCTATGGTACCTGGCCGAACAGCGCCTATCCGCCGGTCTATCTGCCGCCCCCTCCCGGGGAGCAGTTTACCGATAGCTTCGTCAAAGGCTTCGGGTACAGCCTCGGCGTGGCCACCACCTGGGCGCTGTTCAGCAGTATCGACTGGGATGATGATGACCATCACCATCACGATGACGACTACCACCACGGCGATTACTCGCATAATGGCGATAACATCAATATTAATGTAAATAATTTCAATCATATAACAGGAGAAAACCTGCCGGGAAACCACGTTAACTGGCAGCACAATCCTGCCTATCGCGGACACACACCGTATCCCGATAATACGGTAGCTCAGCGCTTCCATCAGACCAACGTTTCCGGCGGACTGAGCGCGACCCAACATGCGCCAGTCGATCGCGAAGCGCAGCGCCAGGCAGCGATGACCCAGCTGCAGCATAACGTACCGACGGCCACAGCGGGCAACCTGGCGGCAAACAACACCTCACGCGACGCCCAGCGTCAGGCGGCCTCAGCGCAGCTGAAGCAAGCCACCCAACGCAGTAATTACCGCGGTTACGACAGCACGCCGACCCAACAGCAGCGTCGCGAGGCGGCAAAAACGCAGCTGAAAACCCCCACGCCGCAGCAACAGCAGCGTCGAGAAGCCGCCAGGAGCCACGAGCAGAACCGCACACCTCAGCAGCAGCAGCGCCGGCAGCAGTTCCAGTCCGCCACGCCAGCCCAGCGTCAGCAGACGCTCAGCCATCTGCGCGCCAACGCCCTTAGCGGCAACGAAAGCCGCGCCCCCTCCTGGCAAGCGCAGCAGGAACGAGGACTGCAGAGCCGCCAGTTATCCGGCGTAAACCGCGAGTTACGCGAGGGCGCCAGAGAACGTCTTTCCGAACACCATGAACTGCGTCGCCGCTAAGGATGAGCAGAATGAGAAACCCATTATCCGTTGCCCTGTTTACGTTAATGCTGTCGCCGCTTGCCGCCTTCGCCCAACAGCAGTTTGCCACGCCGGAACAGGCCGCAACTGCGCTGGCCGAAGCGATCAGCCAGCCTAATGAAGCCGCGCTGAGCGAAGTACTCGGCGATAACTGGCAGCAGTTTTTACCCACGGACGGGATCGACCCTGCCGCCGTCGATCGCTTTCAACGCGACTGGCAGGTGAAACATGTCATCATCCAGCAGGGTGACAAAGCCTGGCTCGATGTCGGTAGCGAGGCATGGCGTCTGCCCGTGCCTATCGTAAAAGCGTCTGAGGGATGGCGCTTTAATATGGCCGCTGGCGAAGAGGAGATCCTCACCCGCGCCATCGGCCGCAATGAGCTGTCGGCGATCGCCGCCATGCATGCCTATGTTGATGCCCAGCAGGATTATTATCATCTGAACCACCGCTGGGCGCAGAAAATCATCAGTAGCGAAGGCAAAAAAGATGGCTTGTACTGGCCAACTTCGCCGGGCGAAGCGCCAAGCCCGCTCGGTCCGGCCTTTAGCCCGACGGTGCCCGGTAGCGGCTACCATGGCTATCGCTTTCGAATTATCGCCGGTCGCGATGACCAGAGCGTCGCCTTGCTGGCCTGGCCGATAGCCTGGGGTGAAACCGGCGTGATGAGCTTTATGATCGATCAGCAGGATAGGGTCTATCAGGCCAATCTCGGTGAAGAGAGCGCCGCAAAGGCACAGGAGATAACGCGGCTTTCGTTGCCGCTAAGGGCGTTGG
>NZ_GL882832.1:295-7900 GCF_000195655.1 Klebsiella sp. MS 92-3 | reverse complement strand
AAAAAGATGAAACTGGCTAGCACATATGAGTTGTATCAATTCGCGTATATGTTAAAATCACTCACGGACTCGACCTAATCTCCTTTTTTAATTGTTAACACAGGTATTTTTATGTTATTGTATGTTGTTTTGTCTATTTCGCTGGTTTTATTATATGGGATGATAATAAAATATAAAGTGAAGTCAAGGAAATCACAGGGTACTGTAAAAAAGCCTATGGCAATCAGAAATAATAGAAATCTAAAGTAGATTCAAAGAGAATAGCTTTCGGGTATAAATGTAGTTATTCCGTCTTCAGTAAGTTAATGATAAATGCTTTACTCTACCTGATGTTATACAGGACGAGTTTTTCTCACTTTTATCTAATGTGTATATTGTTTTTTCTTTATATCTAAAACTGAAGTCATTGATTCCAGACAGGGCGCGATGACGGTAGTTATCCCGCCTTGTCATCGCACAAGAATACTGAAACTCTACGGCCAATCCGACTGACCAGAATAATCAGAATTATTATTGCACAACAAATTTCATTTTCCTCACGTCAGTGATTCCGGCGGGCGTTAAGTAAAAACGGAGATGTTCTGCCAAATAATTTATGATTTAATGTAGCTCTATATTATTTTTCCCGGAAATTAGTTGCAACAGATATATTCTGTCTTTCTCAATGAGAGCTGGAAATGTATCGCCAGCAGCTGCCAGCAGAGACCATACTTCCAGGATAGCATAGGCCTTTGTATATTCAAGTGCGAAACCTAACCCTTCCAGAGAACCTGCTCTGCGAATATGTTCACATATTGCATTTTCACATACCCGTGTTAAGGCTTCATAACTGAGCGAAAAATCATATTTTTTATCCATCTTAAGCTATCTTCACCCAAATGCAGATATCCGGTTACACGTTGCAATGCGTAACATTATCAATAATAACCCGATTATAACATGAATTTTCGTTTTGTAATGCCGATGTCACACAACATTTTACTCTGTTTTTTTCAAAAAAGAGTGTCTTTATTTTGGTGTACACCTTAGTGTGCGATCGCCCAGCAAGAAATGAATATTCGTTCTATACTAGTGGGTAAAAAACCGCATTACATGCATCGCTTAAAAGTTGCACCATGCATCTGGAGCCTTCACGAGGCTATTAATAACGCATGAATTATCTCTGTAAATCATAACCAGTATCTATCCGAACCATGTCACATTATTTGATTCATACCCGGGATGAGTAAGGCAAGAATAGGTATACTGGAATAGTATGTTCAGTGCCAGCTAATCGGTCAGTGAAGTTGGCGAAAATATAGCTTTATATCTTTTCAATTTGAGGGGAGATCTGCATGGTTAGTCGTAAGCTGGAACGTTTGATTAGCCCTGGAAAGTGGATACATAATCTATCAGTCCTCTCTTTATCGATTCTTTCAGCTGGTATATTTTTTTTGTATTATCTGAGAGCGTATCTTACCTGATTTTTCGGGATAAAATTAAAGACTATACTTCCGATGTGCTTGTTCGCTCTGAATCGCTCCTGGTTCAGACTGAATCTGTCAAGACTGCTGCAAAGTCACATTTGAATATAGGAGACAGTCCATGTACTAATGAAAATATCCTACATCTTCGGGTTGTAGTATGGCCCTATCCGTTGATTAAAGATGTTGGCTACATCATAAAAGGAGAATTAGCCTGTAGTGCTCTGTGGGGGAGTTTACGTCCCACCTTAAGTCTGGAACATTTTGATAAAAAATGGACTTCGCGGGAAGGAGTGTGGCTTTTTGGTATTAAGCTTATGGATGATATATCCGTCAATGGATATATTTCTGAAGGTATTATGGTGACCCTATCACCATTTGTCTTCAGACGATTCGAAACTGATATGTATTCAAAAAACTTTAGCGCTGTTGTCGGAAATAGTAAGCATGACAGGCATTACTTCAATATAGGACCTGATGCTCCTCTTCTTGATCGGCATGATAGCGTTCCACTAAGGTTTAGAGTGTTTAGGGCATGTAGCCTACATTATGATCTCTGTGTTGCAGGAGGTGGGTATTTTACGGGGATATTTTCAGAGCACTGGAGCATACAAATGTTATTAGTAACAGTGTCACTACTTTCCGGTTTAATGATTTATATTATCATTATGAACAGAGCAGAACTCAATAGTTCACTATCTGCAAGGTTTGTAAAGGCTTTGAAAAATGAAGCCCTGTCGCTGGTCTATCAACCTATTTACAGAATTGAAGACGGACAGATCTGCGGATTTGAGGCCTTGCTCAGATGGAAAGATGAAAGACTCGGGAATATTAGCCCTGAAGTATTTATACCGCTTTCTGAAAGGGAAGGGTTGCAGGAGGATGTGACTTTATTCGTCATTAACCATGCTATCCGAGAATTTATCCATACTGCTATTCAGAATGAAATATTTTTGAGCGTAAACATTAATCCAAGCGATCTTGATTCAGAAAAATTCAGGGATAAACTACTAGGATTAATTTCTGAATATAACATCCCATATAAAACAATCCTTCTTGAAATTACGGAGCGTCAAGGAGGGGATTTTGAAGGTATGAAAATTCACATTGATAAATATAAAAATCATGGTGTCAGGTTTGCCATCGATGACTTTGGGACAGGATATTCTAATCTTAATCTGGTAACTGCGCTTGATGTAGATGAAATAAAAATAGACAAATCGCTAACTAGTGCTATTGGTACTGAATCTTTACGATATGATCTTCTTCCCGGACTGCATGAGATGTTCCGCTCCATTGCAGATAAGATTGTGTTTGAGGGTGTAGAGACTCAGGAGCAGGTGAACTATCTGAAGACGTTCTGGCCACAGAGTTATGCTCAGGGCTGGTATTACTCCAGAGCGCTTCCGCTGGAAGAAGCGAGAAAACTTACCATCCGGGAATTGAACTGACCGGCACTTTCAGCGCAAACACTCAGCAATTGCTTGCCGATCAGCTGGTAGAAATTGAAGGGCAGTGTAATCACCTGCTGCTGGCGCAGGGGAAAGCGTTACTGAAAAGTCGTTCTGAACTGCTTAAATAACAGAGAAACCAGGATGTGATTTGATGCAAAACACGGAACAGCGAATGTAATATTTACTGAGATGAGCGAGCTTTGTCTCATAGTACAGAGGAGTCGGGGCTGCCAGTATCCGGTAGACAGCATTATTCGTCTGCAACATAACTCTGCTGGTTGCTGCGGATAACTACTCAGCGCCTTCCAGAGATGGCATTGATGAAAGTAGTAGAAAAAACCTGGAATCTTTGAAGATGTGTCCCTACCTCAGGGGGCTGGAGTGCCATCTGGCCCTAATTCAGCACAGTGCTGCAGATATGTGTTATGTACAAGTAGACACTGTCTTGAAAATCAGAAGTCGTTGAGGGTTGAATGCAATTCCAATATTTGCTTCAGCAGATAACGAGGACCTCTATCTATTGCATCTAGTGAATAGGAAGCCGTTTCCATTTTTCTCTAAAGCAACTGGTGTTGACATCCTGAATTCCTTCAAATGTCTGATATTCCTTTTTTCAAAGCACTAGAAAAATACCCGAAAGCTGTTAATCTAATACATTGACTGACCATACAGTACAGCGTTATTTTGTTGGGTTTACTTCACGTACTTTTTATTGTCGGATACTGTTGGGAAAAGACACAAAGAAGCAAGCCATTAAGCGGAATACTGCGTAGGGTTAGAATATACAATTAACTTTTCCGTGATAGGACTAGTGATAACAATATTTCCAGCATGGGCTGACAGGAGTATAGATGGAACTGCTCTCCATAGGTTAATACATCTCGCAATTAACACGCCCGCATATGCCACAAAACTGACGCCCATTCTCGGAATTTTTTTTGCCATTATCTTTCCTGCGGCCTAATTACTTTCCCCACAACTATGGTTTTTTATTAGAGTCTTCACCACTAAATAAATTATAATAAATTGATTTTATTAGACATCTGTCAGAATCTATATGGTCAGCACGTATTGCATGCTCTAATGTTTCAAATGCTAAATTATGCGCGGCCTCAGAAAATATCCCAGGCCAACCCTTACTCAGCATAGACAGTCCTTTAAGGACTCTTATCTGTATCTCCCTCATACCGGCACCATCGCGCGCGACAGGTGAGAAAAAGTCTTCCAGTAGATCGTTATTCTGAAGTGGTGCAACATGAACTGAAGGATATTTCACTTCTATTTCATCAGATTTATTCTGCGCGTAAGTGGAAAGTATACGAACACCTCTGCCAATGACATCAATGGCGGTTCCAGGATCGTTCACTGCGGGGGAAAGTGCCCGGCAGGCTATTTCGGCCATGACGCTAAGACAAAATCGGGGATCCTGAGCAAATGAACGTACATCCGAGACAATAATCGTCTCAAGTAAATCGGCGCTGATTGATGACTCCTGGCCTTGACTCAGGTACAAAACGGGCATGGATGGATGGATGAAACTGCCTGGCTGCGCCACGAGGTATACATGACGGGGATCATTGGTCAGCAGCTTGCTAAGTTTCACCATATTAATATATTCAACATAGCCAATCTTCTTCGGATAAACTGCAACCGTTCCTTTCGGCTGTTCATTGTTCTCAAGCCATGGATATCCGCCGAGACAGGGATTTCTTGCTCTCGCAATAAATGTTTCGATGGCCGCCTGTTCTACTTTTGCCGTTGTCTCACCTACCCTTCCCAGAGAGGTCAAATGCTGTATCCAGCGAAGCAATGTGATGAGGATTAAGGCAATGACAACCAGTGTGACAATGAATAAAATGACTCTCCCCCTTTCTCCATAAGCTCCCATACTGAGGGCAATAATCCCTACCAGACTGAAGAGAAAAGAACCGATGAAGGTGGCCAGTACATTTTGTGTGGTTACGTCTTCAACAACTAAACGCGTAGCTCTGGGAGTCACATTAGTAGTGGCTGAACCGTAGGCTGTGACCATGATACTCAACGAAAAAGTGGTCACTGCCAGCATACTCGATGCCAGTATGTTCAGAATGTTATCGACTGCTTCCGCACCAACCTTCACGGAAACCGACTCAGGTATCATTGATTTAAAAAGAATTGATAAAAGGGCCGTTATTATCGCGACAATGGCGAATAACGTTGCCCTGAACCATAGCTTTTTAACTGTCTGCTTCAGAATCCATTTCCAGCGTGAAATCATTCTGCATTCCTCATATTGCGGCCGGGATAAATAATTGCCGCCCCCAGGACGGCATGTTGCTATTAACGAACGAGGTGCAGGAAGTGCAGATGTTTTTCGTACTGGTCCAGTATGTCATTAATCAGCTGCTCCTGGTTCCAGCCCATCACATCATAATTTTGACCGCCTTCTTTGAGATATACCTCAGCGCGATAATATCTATGTTGTTCAGTCTGCTGCTCATTATTATCCATCGCGGCGAGCGCGAAGGTCGGTGAGCTATACCCGCGAAGCCTCACTTCATATATAAAATTCAGCTCGTTACCCAAATCGACTTCAAGACGAATACGATCCTCGACTGCGTCACTGATGTGGCTTATCGTCCCCTGCTTGTTCAGCTCTTCCTGAACCAGCGTCATGGCGGGCTGGATGACGTCGTCCATAAAACGTTTCACAAGAGATCGCTTCGGCAGATACGCGATATTGCGTAACCTTCTCTGCCAGGGAATTGGGTTACGTGCAGCCGTAGGAGCAATTGTCGCCATGCTCAGGCTTTCACGCTTGGTCAAATCCCGGCGCAAAGCTTTTAAAAGTCCGTATATGGATATCAGTAAGATCACTGAGAAAGGCAATGCACTCGCTATTGTCACTGTTTGCAGCGCACTTAGCCCTCCGGCAAGGAGAAGCGCAATTGCGACAATGCCCATGAGCGAGGCCCAAAATATTCGCTGCCAGACGGGTGTGTTTGCCACTCCACCTGTTGCCAGAGTATCAACTACCATTGCCCCCGAGTCAGCAGACGTGACAAAGAAGACGATGACCATCGCCATTGCGATGAATGACAGCACGGAAGAGAACGGGAAATGCTCCAGGAAATTAAACAGGGCCAGCGCCACATCCTGCTGAACAGTATTGGCGAGGTCTGTGGCCCCCTGGTTCATAATGAGATAGATCGCGCTGTTACCAAACACTGTCATCCACATTAGCGTAAAACCCGCGGGAACAAACAGCACGCCGGTGACAAACTCGCGAATGGTTCGCCCGCGGGAGACCCGTGCGATGAACATCCCCACAAACGGCGACCATGAAAGCCACCATCCCCAGTACAGTAATGTCCAGCCCCCCAGCCATTTGCTCGACTTAGGCTCATACGCGTAAAGGTTGAACGTTTTACTCACCAGTTCCGAAAGATAACCGCCCGTATTTTCCACAAATGACTTCAGCAGAAGCACGGTTGGTCCCAGACACAGGACCAGCGCCAGGAGCAACAACGCCAGACCCAGATTGAGCTCAGACAGGATACGTATTCCCTTATCCAGGCCGGACACCACTGAAATCGTCGCTAACCCCGTGATGACCACGATCAGAATAACCTGCACCGTTTCATTGATGGGCACCCCGAAAAGATGGTTCAAACCGGCATTCACCTGCAAAACGCCGTAACCCAGCGATGTCGCGACGCCAAAGACCGTGCCTATAACAGCGAAAATATCAACCGCATGGCCTACAGGCCCGTATATGCGATCGCCAATAATGGGATAGAGTGCGGAGCGCAGAGTTAAAGGCAGACCGTGACGGTAACTGAAGAACGCCAGAATCAGCGCCACAATGGCATAAATTGCCCATGCGTGCAGTCCCCAGTGGAAGAAGGTCAGACGCATTGCTTCCTTGGCTGCCGCAACGGTTTCTGGCGTGCCAACGGGAGGCGAAAGATAATGCATTACAGGTTCGGCAACGCCAAAGAACATCAGGCCGATCCCCATCCCTGCCGAAAAAAGCATCGCAAACCAGGAATGGTAGCTGAAATCAGGCTGCGCATGGTCCGGGCCCAGCTTGATATCACCGTAGCGTGAGAGTCCAAGGAACGTGACACTTAGTAAAATCAGGGCCACAGCAAGGATGTAGAACCAGCTGGCATTCGTGAAGATTTGTTGCTGTAGTAGTTTAAAATTTTTGTCGGCGACATCCGGGAATACGGCGGCAAAGGCGACAAGAAGGAAAATTAGCAAAGCAGATGTAAAGAATACCGCTTTGTTAATCTGGCTTGTAGACTTCTTCGGGATTGTATCATTATCACTCATAATCATTTATTCCATTAATTAAATCCGCACTGGATAGACGGTACTACCTTTCACAGAGTAGCAAAGTTCAACTGGCTATGCGGCGTTAATCGGAACGCATGGTGTAATGAGTTCCGATACAAATCATCCGATATTCGGTAATGACTCCAACTTACTGATAGTGTTTTATGTTCAGATAATGCCCGATGACTTTGTCATGCAGCTCCACCGATTTTGAGAACGACAGTGACTTCCTGCCCAGCCTTGCCAGATGCTGCCTCAGATTCAGGTTATGCCGCTCAATGCGCTGCGTATATCGCTTGCTGATAACGTGCAGTTCTCCCTTCAGGCGTGATTCATAAAGCGGCCAGCCATCCGTCATCCATACCACG
>NZ_GL882832.1:0-274 GCF_000195655.1 Klebsiella sp. MS 92-3 | reverse complement strand
ATACCACGACCTCAAAGGCCGACAGCAGGCCCAGAAGACGCTCCAGCGTGGACAACGTGCGTTCACCGAATACGTGCGCCACAACCGTCCTCCGTATCCTGTCATACGCGTAAAACAACCAGCGCTGGCGTGATTTAGCACCGACGTAACCCCACTGTTCGTCCATTTCCGCGCAAACAATGACGTCACTGCCCGGTTGTATGCGTGAGGTTACCGACTGCGGTCTGAGTTTTTTAAGTGACGTAAAATCGTGTTGAGGCCAACGCCCATAATG
>NZ_GL882831.1:43469-47689 GCF_000195655.1 Klebsiella sp. MS 92-3 | reverse complement strand
CCCCCCCCCCCCCCGGGGCGGGGGGGGGGGCGGAAGATTAGCGCGGTTCGCCGATCGGCAGCACGGTACGGCCGAACTGTTCGTTCAGCACTTCACCCATCGCCAGGTAAATAGCGCTGGCGCCACAAATCAGGCCGACCCAGCCGGCTACCTTCACAATGCCTTCGTTATCGACCAAATGGCCAATCGCCAGCAGCGCGAACAATACGGTCAGGCTCAGGAAGACAAACTGCAGTATGCGGGCTGCCTTCAGGGTGCCAAAGAACATAAACAGGGTAAAGACGCCCCACAGGCCGAGGTACATACCGAGGAAGTGCGCGTTTGGCGCGTCTGCCAGGCCCATTTTCGGCATCAGAAGAATCGCCACCAGCGTCAGCCAGAAGCTGCCGTAGGAGGTAAAAGCGGTTAAGCCAAAAGTGTTGCCTTTTTTGTATTCCAGCAGGCCGGCAAAAATTTGCGCAATGCCGCCGTAAAAAATCCCCATCGCCAGGATAGCTACATCGAATGCGAACAGGCCGCTATTCGCCAGGTTAAGCAGAATAGTGGTCATGCCGAAGCCCATAAGGCCCAGCGGTGCCGGATTAGCCAACTTAGTGTTGCCCATAATTCCTCAAAATTATCATTAAAAGGGAAGCATTACCCCGCGACTTGGCGGCGGGGCGCGGCATAATAATGAGGCGCTGAAGGGCTGTCTATGATCTGGCGGGGTATTTTTCACCAATTTCCGCGGTGTCTGACGGCGGCTGGAGCATTTGCCGTAAACAGGCAATATGCAGGACCGCGGGGATGGTGACCCGGTAGGCGCTGCCGCTCACCGCTTTCACGCTGTTCAGCGCGGCGCCGAGCGGTCCGCCCAGCCCGGCGCCGCGCACCAGGCCATGACCGATGACGCTCACCGCGGCGTGCGTGCGCAGGATGGCGGTTAAGCGTTCGTCCAGCAACAAAGTGACGCCTTCGCTTAGCTTGCGATGCCTCAGCAGATGAGCCATCAGGCTGTCCAGCTCATGGCTCCGGCACTCCACCGCGGCGAGAAACTGCGCTTTTTGCTCCGCGTTCAGTTTATTCCAGCTGTGCTGCAGAAAATGCGCCAGCAACTGCTGCTCGATCTGCGGCGTCGACAGCTGTTTGTCGACCTTCGCTTTCAGTCGTTTACATACATCCAGCAGGATCGCGCGATAAAATTTGCCATGGCGGCGCAGCGTGTTGGCGATGCTATCGCCACCAAAATGCTGTAGCTCACCGGCGATTAGCTGCCAGTTGCGGCGATAACGCTCCGGGTGACCCTCCATCGCTAAAAATGTCTCGTTGCGCAGGAGCGTGCTGGAGAGACGGGGTTTGCCATTTTCCCCGTGGGTCAGAATGCGGGTAAAGGCTTCCAGATGCGCCTCGCTGCACTCAGGCAGAAAGGCGAGATCGTCATCCTCCAGGTAATTAATATGCATAACGTTTTCTCTCGGGCAGGGGCGACGTTAGTCATCGCCGATAATTTTCAGTGATGCCATATCTGAGGAGTGCACCGTGTGGCCGGAGAAGGCGATTTTCTTCACGCAACGTTTGCTGTCGTTATCGCTATTGATGTTGATCCAGCCGGTGGTGCTGCCCTCTTTGATCCCGGCGGGGACGTTCAGCGTGTGGCTGGCGCCGCGGCTGGCCTTAAAGTAGACCGTCGCCCCGGAGAGTTGTACATCGCCGCGGTCGGCGCTGAGCTGAATGCGTTTGACCACCCGGCAGACGGGGAGCGTCAGCGTCAGGTCGTTGGTTTCATTGCGCGGCATAGCTATCACGCCGAGAATTTTATGGTCGTTAGCGGCCGCCGAGGTGATAAATGACACGCCGAGGATAAGCCCTACGGAAAGCCGGTATAGCGATTTCATTAATTTGTCCCCTGAATAAGCGAAGTGCGATGGCGGGGAAGTTTATCACTGCGAAAACGGGGCTTTTAGCGCGCAAGTATTGCGGGTTATGTCAATGATATTATGAATGTATTTCCTATTTTAATCCGTTTTTTGTATGTATATTTCGCCGTCGTTTTTGCCATCCAATAACCTTGTTCGGCAAGTCATCCGTAACCCTGGGCGAATCCGAGGCAAAAAATTTTTATGCTTGCCCCTTGATGCCGGTGTGGGCGACCCCATCTTGTAGTCAACCGCAGTGAAGAACCTGAAAAAAAATGATGTCTGGGCAGTTGAAACCGCACGTTTCGCCCTTATTACAGGTTCACAACCACATGTTGATCGAATTTTTAGTGGAGACGTTTAGATGGGTAAAATTATTGGTATCGACCTGGGTACTACCAACTCTTGTGTAGCGATTATGGATGGCACTACTGCACGCGTGCTGGAGAACGCCGAAGGCGATCGCACCACGCCTTCTATCATTGCCTATACCCAGGATGGTGAAACTCTGGTTGGTCAGCCGGCTAAACGTCAGGCAGTGACAAACCCGCAAAACACCCTGTTTGCGATTAAACGCCTGATTGGCCGCCGCTTCCAGGACGAAGAAGTTCAGCGTGACGTTTCTATCATGCCATACAAAATTGTTGCCGCAGACAATGGCGACGCATGGCTGGATGTGAAAGGCACCAAAACTGCACCGCCGCAGATCTCTGCTGAAGTGCTGAAGAAAATGAAGAAAACGGCTGAAGATTACCTGGGTGAACCGGTAACTGAAGCGGTTATCACCGTACCGGCTTACTTCAACGATGCGCAGCGTCAGGCAACAAAAGATGCCGGCCGTATCGCCGGTCTGGAAGTCAAACGTATCATCAACGAACCAACCGCGGCCGCGCTGGCTTACGGTCTGGATAAAGAAGTGGGCAACCGTACTATCGCGGTTTACGACCTCGGTGGTGGTACTTTCGATATCTCGATTATCGAAATCGACGAAGTTGATGGCGAAAAAACCTTTGAAGTTCTGGCGACCAACGGTGATACCCACCTGGGCGGCGAAGACTTCGATACTCGTCTGATCAACTACCTCGTTGATGAGTTCAAGAAAGATCAGGGCATTGACCTGCGCAACGACCCGCTGGCCATGCAGCGCCTGAAAGAAGCCGCTGAGAAAGCGAAGATTGAACTGTCTTCTGCTCAGCAGACCGACGTTAACCTGCCGTACATCACTGCAGACGCGACCGGTCCGAAACACATGAACATCAAAGTGACTCGCGCGAAACTGGAAAGCCTGGTAGAAGACCTGGTTAACCGTTCCATCGAGCCGCTGAAAGTCGCTCTGCAGGATGCCGGTCTGTCCGTTTCCGATATCAACGACGTGATCCTCGTTGGTGGTCAGACTCGTATGCCGATGGTGCAGAAGAAAGTGGCCGAGTTCTTTGGTAAAGAACCGCGTAAAGACGTTAACCCGGATGAAGCCGTGGCGATCGGTGCTGCCGTTCAGGGCGGTGTACTGACTGGCGATGTGAAAGACGTTCTGCTGCTCGACGTAACCCCGCTGTCGCTGGGTATCGAAACCATGGGCGGCGTGATGACTGCGCTTATCAGCAAAAACACCACCATCCCGACCAAGCACAGCCAGGTGTTCTCTACCGCTGAAGACAACCAGTCTGCGGTAACCATCCATGTGCTGCAGGGTGAGCGTAAACGCGCGTCTGATAACAAATCTCTGGGTCAGTTCAACCTGGATGGTATTAACCCGGCGCCGCGCGGCATGCCGCAGATCGAAGTGACCTTCGACATCGATGCTGACGGTATCCTGCACGTCTCCGCGAAAGACAAAAACAGCGGTAAAGAGCAGAAGATCACCATCAAAGCGTCTTCCGGTCTGAATGAAGAAGAAATTCAGAAAATGGTTCGCGAAGCAGAAGCTAACGCCGAATCTGACCGTAAGTTCGAAGAGCTGGTACAGACCCGCAACCAGGGCGACCATCTGCTGCACAGCACTCGTAAGCAGGTTGAAGAAGCAGGCGATAAACTGCCGGCTGACGACAAAGCTGCCATTGAGTCTGCGCTGACCGCGCTGGAATCTTCTCTGAAAGGCGAAGACAAAGCGGATATCGAAGCGAAAATGCAGGCGCTGGCGCAGGCTTCTCAGAAGCTGATGGAAATTGCTCAGCAGCAGCACGCTCAGCAGCAGGCGGGTTCCGCTGACGCTCAGGCGAGCAACGCGAAAGACGACGATGTTGTCGACGCTGAGTTCGAAGAAGTGAAAGATAAAAAATAATCGCCCTTTGAACGGGTAAAACACTGGCACGGGGGGGGAGGGGG
>NZ_GL882831.1:42146-43373 GCF_000195655.1 Klebsiella sp. MS 92-3 | reverse complement strand
GGGGGGGGGCCCCCCCCCCCCCCCCCCCCCGTCGCACGCATGTTAAGGGGCTGAAAAACACCGATGGCAAAGCAAGATTACTACGAGATTTTAGGCGTTTCCAAAACAGCGGAAGAGCGTGAAATCAAAAAGGCTTATAAGCGCCTGGCCATGAAATATCACCCGGACCGCAACCAGGGTGATAAAGAGGCTGAAGCCAAATTTAAAGAAATCAAAGAAGCGTATGAAATCCTGACTGATGCCCAGAAGCGTGCGGCCTACGATCAGTACGGCCACGCGGCCTTCGAACAGGGCGGCATGGGCGGCGGCGGCGGTTTTGGCGGCGGTGCCGACTTCAGCGATATCTTTGGCGATGTTTTCGGCGATATCTTTGGCGGCGGACGTGGTCGTCAGCGCGCGGCACGCGGCGCCGATCTCCGTTACAACATGGAGCTGACGCTGGAAGAAGCGGTGCGCGGCGTCACTAAAGAGATCCGTATTCCGACGCTGGAAGAGTGCGACGTCTGCCACGGCAGCGGCGCCAAGGCCGGCAGCAAACCGCAGACCTGTCCGACCTGTCATGGCGCGGGCCAGGTGCAGATGCGCCAGGGCTTTTTTGCTGTACAGCAGACCTGTCCGCACTGCCAGGGACGCGGTACGCTAATTAAAGATCCGTGCAATAAATGTCATGGCCATGGCCGCGTAGAAAAGACCAAAACCCTGTCGGTTAAAATTCCGGCGGGCGTGGATACCGGTGACCGGATCCGTCTGGCGGGCGAAGGCGAGGCCGGCGAACATGGCGCGCCGGCAGGCGATCTGTACGTTCAGGTTCAGGTGAAGCAGCACGCTATCTTTGAGCGTGAAGGCAATAACCTGTACTGCGAAGTTCCGATCAACTTCACCATGGCGGCGCTGGGCGGTGAGATCGAGGTCCCAACGCTCGACGGCCGCGTGAACCTGAAAATTCCAGGTGAAACCCAGACCGGCAAGCTGTTCCGCATGCGTGGAAAAGGCGTGAAATCCGTTCGCGGCGGTGCGCAGGGCGATCTGCTGTGCCGCGTGGTGGTGGAGACGCCGGTGGGGCTGAATGAGAAGCAGAAGCAGCTGCTGAAAGAGCTGCAGGAGAGCTTCGGCGGTCCGACCGGGGAAAACAACAGCCCGCGTTCGAAAAGCTTCTTTGACGGCGTGAAGAAGTTCTTCGACGACCTGACCCGCTAATTCCGCCTTTGTTGATATCCGGCCCCCGGC
>NZ_GL882831.1:33202-42037 GCF_000195655.1 Klebsiella sp. MS 92-3 | reverse complement strand
GCCTTTGCTGCCCGGGCTTTTTTTCGCCTTAGAACTCCCCTTTAACTCGTAAAAAGCGAATATTAGCGCAACTTAAATCTGATTTTTTCGAGTTATCAGTATGTGTATTATGCTTTTATCGAGTTATTCACCAACAGGATGAAAGTAAAAGTGAAACATCTGCAACGATTCTTTAGTAGCGATGCTTCCGGCGGCATTGTCTTAATTATCGCCGCCGCGCTGGCGATGGTGATGGCCAATACCAGCGTGACCAGCGGTCTGTATCACTCCTTCCTTGAGACGCCAGTACAGCTGCGTGTGGGCGCGCTGGAGATCAACAAGAACATGCTGTTATGGATCAATGATGCCCTGATGGCGGTGTTCTTTTTGCTGATTGGCCTGGAGGTCAAGCGTGAGCTGATTCAGGGGTCGCTGGCGAGCCGCCGTCAGGCGGTCTTCCCGGTGATAGCCGCGCTGGGCGGCATGATCGTCCCGGCCCTGGTCTACCTGGCCTTTAACGCCCAGGATCCTGTCGCCAGAGAAGGGTGGGCGATCCCGGCGGCGACGGATATTGCCTTTGCCCTCGGCGTGCTGGCGCTGTTAGGTAGCCGGGTCCCGACGGCGCTGAAGATTTTCCTGATGGCGCTGGCGATTATTGATGACCTCGGGGCTATCGTGATTATCGCGCTGTTTTATACCCACGACCTGTCCATGCTCTCGCTGGGCGTGGCGGCGGCGGCGATCGCGGTGCTGGTGGCCCTGAATCTGAGCGGCGTGCGGCGTACCGGGATCTATATTCTGGTTGGCGCGGTGCTGTGGACGGCGGTGCTGAAGTCTGGCGTTCACGCGACCCTTGCCGGGGTGATTGTCGGCTTTATGATCCCGCTCGAGGAAAAGCATGGCAAATCGCCGGCCAAAGCGCTTGAGCATGTCCTGCACCCGTGGGTGGCGTTTATGATCCTGCCGCTGTTTGCCTTCGCGAACGCGGGGGTCTCACTGCAGGGGGTCACCCTTGCCGGGCTGACGTCGCTCCTGCCGCTGGGCATTATGGCTGGCCTGTTTATCGGTAAGCCGCTGGGGATTAGCCTGTTCTGCTGGCTGGCCCTGAAGCTGAAGTGGGCTTCGCTGCCGGAGGGTACCACCTGCAAGCAAATTATGGCGGTGGGGATCCTGTGCGGGATTGGCTTTACGATGTCGATTTTCATCGCCACCCTGGCCTTTGGCAGCGTGGATCCCGCGTTGATCAACTGGGCCAAGCTTGGCATTCTGATCGGCTCAGTGCTATCAGCGGTCGTCGGCTACCTCATACTGCGTCAGCGCGTGACGGATACTCGCCTCGCGGTATAACCTTTCTGCAGGAGAGCCCGCCAGGCTCTCCTGGACATTATCAGGGAGAGAAGCATGTCACATATTAACTACAATCATCTGTACTACTTCTGGCACGTGTATAAAGAAGGGTCCGTCGTGGGCGCGGCGGAGGCGCTGTTTCTGACGCCGCAGACCATTACCGGGCAGATCAAAGCCCTGGAGGAGCGCCTGCAGGGGAAATTATTTAAGCGAAAGGGAAGGGGGCTTGAGCCGAGCGAGCTGGGGGAGCTGGTTTTTCGCTATGCCGACCGGATGTTTACCCTCAGCCAGGAGATGCTCGACATCGTCAACTATCGCAAAGAGTCGAACCTGCTGTTTGACGTCGGCGTGGCCGATGCGCTCTCGAAACGGCTGGTCAGCGGCGTGCTGGATGCCGCCGTCGTTGAGAGCGAGCAGATTCATCTGCGCTGTTTTGAATCCACTCATGAACTGCTGCTGGAGCAGCTGAGCCAGCATAAGCTCGACATGATTATCTCTGACTGCCCGATCGACTCGACGCAGCAGGAAGGGCTATTTTCGGTGAAGATCGGCGAGTGCAGCGTCAGCTTCTGGTGCATGAATCCGGCGCCGACGAAGCCGTTCCCGGCCTGCCTCGAAGAGCGGCGGCTGCTGATCCCCGGCCGGCGATCGATGCTGGGACGTAAGCTGCTGAACTGGATTAACGTGCAGGGCCTGAAGGTGGAGATCCTCGGCGAGTTTGACGACGCGGCGCTCATGAAAGCCTTCGGCGCCGCACATAATGCGATATTTGTCGCGCCGACGCTCTACGCGCATGATTTCTACCATGATGAATCGATTGTCGAAATTGGCCGTATGGATAGCGTGATGGAGGAGTATCACGCTATTTTCGCTGAACGAATGATTCAGCACCCGGCGGTACAGCGTATCTGTAATCGCGATTATTCGTCGCTGTTCACCGAACCCCGATAGCCGGAAGGCGTGGGCTGGCGTGGCTCAGATCGCGCCAGCGTGCGCTACCGGGGGAAGATGATAGGCATAAAAAAACCCGCTTTCGCGGGTTTCTTTAACAAAGTTCAGCAAGCAGGCGATTAAGCCAGTTTGTTGATCTGTGCAGTCAGGTTTGCTTTATGACGCGCAGCTTTGTTTTTGTGGATCAGACCTTTAGCAGCCTGACGGTCCACGATCGGTTGCATTTCGTTAAATGCTTTCTGTGCAGCAGCTTTGTCGCCAGCTTCGATAGCTGCGTATACTTTCTTGATGAAAGTACGCATCATAGAGCGACGGCTTGCGTTGTGCTTGCGAGCCTTTTCAGACTGAACGGCGCGCTTCTTAGCTGATTTGATATTAGCCAAGGTCCAACTCCCAAATGTGTTCTATATGGACAATTCAAAGGCCGAGGAATATGCCCGTTTAGCCTTCTTTTGTCAATGGATTTGTGCAAATAAGCGCCGTTTAACACCACAGCGCTTCATTACGTAGTGATGGCGCAAGATTCTACCAGCTTGTTGCAGGCGAATACAGCTTTTCCACCATAAAAATCGCCGGGCGCGGCCAGTTTTCCCGCTTTCTCGCGCTGAGTGAATGAATTCCTGAGAACTTTCGTTGCCGAGGTGCAATCGCTGGTTAACGTTGACAGTTGTACAAGGTATACTCGGACGATTTTCACTGTTTTGAGCCAGACATGAAGCTGATACGCGGCATACATAATCTCAGTCAGGCCCCGCACGGGTGCGTGCTGACCATTGGTAATTTCGACGGCGTGCATCGTGGGCATCAGGCGCTGCTGCAGCGGTTGCGCGAAGAGGGCCGCCAGCGCGGTTTACCGGTCGTGGTGATGATTTTTGAACCCCAGCCGCTGGAGCTCTTTGCCGCAGATAAAGCCCCGGCGCGATTGACCCGCCTGCGTGAAAAGCTGGGCTATCTGGCTGAAAGCGGGGTTGACTATGTATTGTGCGTTCGCTTTGACCGCCGGTTCGCCGCGCTAACCGCGCAGGATTTTATCAGTGAACTGCTGGTGCGTCGCCTGGGCGTGCAGTTCCTCGCCGTTGGTGACGATTTCCGCTTTGGCGCTGGTCGCCAGGGGGATTTCTTGTTATTACAAAAGGCGGGGGCGGAATATGGCTTCGACGTCACCAGTACCCAAACCTTCTGCGAAGGCGGGGTGCGAATCAGCAGCACGGCGGTACGCCAGGCGCTGGCCGATGACGATCTCCTGCTGGCGGAGACGCTGCTCGGCCATCCGTTTAGCATCTCCGGACGCGTCGTGCATGGTGATGAACTAGGCCGAACCATAGGTTTTCCGACGGCGAACTTACCGCTGCGTCGTCAGGTTTCCCCGGTTAAAGGGGTCTATGCGGTAGAAGTGACAGGGCTGGGTGACAAACCGATAGCGGGCGTCGCCAATATTGGCACCCGTCCAACGGTTGCGGGCGTGCGTCAGCAGCTCGAAGTACATCTGTTGGACGTTGTAATGGACCTCTACGGTCGCCATATCAATGTAATACTGCGTAAAAAGATACGTAACGAGCAGCGGTTTGCGTCGCTGGACGAGCTGAAGGCGCAAATCGCACGTGATGAGTTAACGGCCCGCGAATTATTTGGGCTGACCAGCCAGGCCTGAGCCACTGGTGTTTATCAAACCGAAATACGGAACCGAGAATCTGATGAGTGACTATAAATCGACCCTGAATTTGCCGGAAACAGGGTTCCCTATGCGTGGCGACCTCGCCAAACGCGAACCGGGAATGCTGGCGCGTTGGACCGATGATGACCTGTACGGCATCATTCGTGCAGCCAAAAAAGGCAAAAAAACCTTCATTCTGCATGATGGCCCTCCTTATGCGAATGGCAGCATTCATATTGGTCACTCGGTAAACAAGATTCTGAAAGACATTATCGTTAAGTCCAAAGGACTGACGGGCTATGACTCGCCTTACGTTCCGGGCTGGGACTGCCACGGTCTGCCGATCGAGCTGAAAGTGGAGCAGGAATACGGCAAGCCGGGTGAGAAATTTACCGCTGCCGAATTCCGCGCTAAGTGCCGCGAATATGCCGCCGAGCAGATCGATGGCCAGCGTAAAGACTTTATCCGTCTCGGCGTGCTGGGCGACTGGTCGCATCCGTACCTGACCATGGACTTCAAAACCGAAGCCAACATCATCCGCGCGCTGGGCAAAATCATCGGTAATGGCCACCTGCATAAAGGCGCCAAACCGGTGCACTGGTGCGTAGACTGCCGTTCCGCGCTGGCGGAAGCGGAAGTGGAGTATTACGACAAAACCTCTCCGTCTATCGATGTCGCGTTCCACGCGGTAGACAAAGCCGCGGTACTTGCGAAATTCGGCGTAGCCGACGTCAACGGTCCGGTGTCGCTGGTTATCTGGACCACCACGCCGTGGACCCTGCCGGCCAACCGCGCTATCTCTCTGTCTCCTGAGTTCGACTATGCGCTGGTGCAGGTTGACGGCCAGGCGCTGATCCTGGCGAAAGACCTGGTTGAGAGCGTAATGAAGCGCGTTGGCGCGACGGACTACACTATTCTGGCGGCAGTACAAGGTTCTGAGCTTGAGCTGATGCGCTTTAAGCATCCGTTCCTCGATTTCGACGTGCCGGCGATCCTTGGCGACCACGTGACGCTGGATGCCGGTACCGGTGCGGTGCATACCGCTGGCGGCCACGGTCCGGACGACTACACCATCAGCCAGAAATACGGTCTGGAAATCGCCAACCCGGTTGGCCCGGACGGCGCTTACCTGCCTGGCACCTGGCCGTCTCTGGACGGCATTAATGTTTTCAAAGCCAATGACATCATCGTTGAGATGCTGCGTGAGCGTGGCGCGCTGTTACACGTTGAGAAACTGCAGCACAGCTATCCATGCTGCTGGCGCCACAAGTCGCCGATCATCTTCCGCGCCACTCCGCAGTGGTTCGTGAGCATGGATCAGAAAGGCCTGCGCGCGCAGTCGCTGAAAGAGATCAAAGGCGTGCAGTGGATCCCGGACTGGGGCCAGGCGCGTATCGAATCGATGGTCGCTAACCGCCCTGACTGGTGTATCTCCCGTCAGCGCACCTGGGGCGTGCCGATGTCGCTGTTCGTGCATAAAGAAACCCACGAACTGCACCCGCGTACCCTTGAGCTGATGGAAGAAGTGGCAAAACGCGTTGAAGTTGACGGCATCCAGGCGTGGTGGGATCTCGATTCCCGCGACATTCTTGGCGATGACGCCGACAGCTATGAGAAAGTGCCGGATACCCTCGACGTCTGGTTTGACTCCGGGTCGACCCACTCTTCCGTGGTTGACGTGCGTCCGGAATTCGCCGGTCACGCCGCCGATATGTATCTGGAAGGTTCTGACCAGCATCGCGGCTGGTTCATGTCCTCGCTGATGATTTCCACGGCGATGAAAGGCAAAGCGCCATATCGCCAGGTACTGACCCACGGCTTCACCGTCGACGGTCAGGGCCGCAAAATGTCCAAGTCTATCGGCAACACCGTTAGCCCGCAGGACGTGATGAACAAGCTCGGCGCCGATATCCTGCGCCTGTGGGTGGCTTCCACCGACTACACCGGCGAAATGGCGGTCTCTGACGAGATCCTCAAACGCGCCGCCGACAGCTATCGTCGTATCCGTAATACCGCGCGCTTCCTGCTGGCGAACCTTAACGGTTTCGATCCGGCGAAAGACATGGTTAAACCGGAAGAGATGGTGGTGCTGGACCGCTGGGCGGTCGGCTGCGCGCAGGCGGCACAGGAAGATATCCTGAAAGCCTACGAATCCTACGACTTCCATGAAGTGGTGCAGCGCCTGATGCGCTTCTGCTCCATCGAGATGGGCTCGTTCTACCTCGACATCATCAAAGACCGCCAGTACACCGCCAAGGCGGACAGCGTGGCGCGTCGCAGCTGCCAGACCGCGCTGTTCCATATCGTGGAAGCGCTGGTGCGCTGGATGGCGCCGATCATGTCCTTCACCGCAGATGAAATTTGGGGCTATCTGCCGGGCGAGCGTGAGAAATATGTCTTCACCGGCGAGTGGTATGAAGGTCTGTTCGGCCTGGCCGACGACGAAGCGATGAACGACGATTTCTGGGACGAGCTGCTGAAGGTGCGTGGCGAAGTCAACAAGGTGATCGAGCAGGCGCGTGCGGATAAGAAAGTCGGCGGCTCGCTGGAAGCGGCAGTCACGCTGTATGCTGATGCCGATCTGGCGGCTAAGCTCAATGCGCTGGGCGATGAATTGCGATTTGTCCTGTTGACCTCCGGGGCGAACGTCGCAGACTATGCGAGCGCGTCCGCTGATGCGCAGCAAAGCGAACTGCTCAAAGGGCTGAAAGTCGCATTGAGTAAAGCTGAAGGTGAGAAATGCCCGCGCTGCTGGCATTACACCACCGATATCGGCAAGGTGGCGGAACACGCGGAAATCTGCGGACGCTGTGTGAGCAACGTCGCCGGTGACGGCGAGCAACGTAAATTCGCCTGATGAGTAAATCGATCTGTTCAACGGGGCTACGCTGGCTGTGGGTGGTCGTAGCCGTGCTGATTATCGATCTGGGCAGCAAATTCCTGATCCTCCAGAACTTCGCTCTGGGGGAGACGGTTCCGCTGTTCCCGTCGCTTAATCTGCATTATGCCCGCAACTATGGCGCGGCCTTTAGCTTTCTCGCCGACAGCGGCGGCTGGCAGCGCTGGTTCTTTTCCGGGATCGCGATCGGTATTTGCGTAGTGCTGACGGTGCTGATGTACCGTTCGAAGGCGACGCAAAAGCTGAACAATATTGCCTACGCGCTGATTATCGGCGGCGCGCTGGGCAACTTGTTCGATCGCCTGTGGCATGGCTTTGTGGTCGATATGATCGACTTCTACGTCGGCGACTGGCATTTTGCCACCTTCAACCTCGCCGATAGCGCGATCTGCATCGGCGCAGCGCTGATTGTGCTGGAAGGCTTCCTGCCGAAACCGACTGTGAAAGAGCAGGCGTAAATCTCAATGCCGGGTGACGTGACGCTTACCCGGCCTACAGAATTTTTGGCCCCCGTAGGCCCGGTAAGCGTAATGCCGCCGGGCACCGGGTGACCTAAACAAGCGAGCAATTTGCATGTCTAAATCCGTACAGAGCAACAGCGCGGTACTGGTGCACTTCACTCTGAAACTGGACGACGGCTCCACTGCCGAGTCCACCCGCAGCAACGGCAAACCGGCGCTGTTTCGCCTCGGCGACACCTCTTTGTCTGAAGGGCTGGAGCAACAGCTTCTCGGTTTGAAAGAGGGGGAGAAAAAGGCCTTTTCGCTGGAGCCTGACGCCGCCTTTGGCGTACCCAGCCCGGACCTGATTCAGTATTTCTCTCGCCGCGAGTTTATCGACGCTGGCGAGCCGGAGATCGGCGCGATTATGCTCTTTACCGCAATGGATGGCAGCGAAATGCCTGGCGTGATCCGCGAAGTGAACGGCGATTCCATCACCGTTGACTTCAACCATCCGCTGGCCGGGCGCACTGTTCATTTTGATATTGAAGTGCTGGAGATCGATCCGGCGCTGGAGGAGTAACATGCAGATCCTGTTGGCTAACCCGCGCGGTTTTTGCGCTGGCGTTGACCGCGCTATCAGCATTGTAGAAAACGCGCTGACGCTGTATGGCGCACCGATCTATGTTCGTCATGAAGTGGTGCACAACCGCTATGTGGTGGATAGCCTGCGCAAGCGTGGCGCCATTTTTATCGAACAGATCAGCGAAGTGCCGGACGGCGCGATCCTGATTTTCTCCGCCCACGGCGTGTCGCAGGCGGTACGCAACGAAGCGAAGAGCCGCGACCTTACGGTGTTCGATGCCACCTGTCCGCTGGTGACCAAAGTCCATATGGAAGTCGCCCGCGCCAGCCGCCGCGGCGAAGAGTCGATTCTGATTGGCCATGCCGGCCACCCGGAAGTCGAAGGCACCATGGGACAGTACAACAACCCGCAAGGGGGGATGTACCTGGTCGAGTCGCCGGAAGACGTGCTGAAGCTGGAAGTGAAAAATGACGCCCGGCTGTCGTTTATGACCCAGACCACGCTCTCCGTCGACGATACCTCGGATGTGATTGACGCCCTGCGCGCGCGTTTTCCGAAAATCGTCGGCCCGCGCAAAGACGACATTTGCTATGCCACCACTAACCGTCAGGAAGCCGTGCGCGCGCTGGCAGAGCAGGCTGACGTAGTGCTGGTGGTCGGGTCGAAAAACTCCTCCAACTCTAACCGCCTCGCCGAGCTGGCGCAGCGGATGGGTAAGGCGGCTTACCTGATTGACGACGCCTCCGATATCCAGGAAGCGTGGGTCAAGGATGCGGCCTGCGTCGGCGTGACGGCGGGCGCGTCGGCGCCGGATATTCTGGTGCAGAACGTCATTACCCGCCTGCAGGAGCTGGGCGGCGGCGAAGCCGTGCCGCTGGAAGGCCGGGAAGAGAATATCGTCTTTGAAGTGCCGAAAGAGCTGCGTGTGGATGTCCGTGAAGTAGAGTAAGTTCTTTCCTCCAGCAGTATGAGAAGATTG
>NZ_GL882831.1:29693-33028 GCF_000195655.1 Klebsiella sp. MS 92-3 | reverse complement strand
CCCCGCCGCCATTGCCGCGGCGCTGTTCGCGCCTGAGCTGGATCTGCAGTTGATGACCACCGTAGCGGGCAATGTCTCGGTGGAGAAGACGACCCGTAACGCGCTGCAATTGCTGCATTTCTGGAATGCCGATGTACCGCTGGCGCAGGGGGCGTCGATGCCGCTGGTGCGTCCGTTGCGCGACGCCGCCTCGGTGCATGGCGAATCCGGCATGGAGGGGTATGACTTTGTTGAGCATCAACGTCAACCGCTGGCGAAGCCGGCCTTCCAGGCGATCCGTGATGCGCTTATGCATGCTGCCGAGCCGATCACCCTGGTGGCGATTGGCCCGCTGACCAATATAGCGCTGCTGCTGACCCAGTACCCGGAATGCGTGTTTAATATTCGCCGGCTGGTGATCATGGGCGGCTCGGCGGGCCGCGGCAACTTCACGCCGAATGCGGAATTCAATATCGCTATCGACCCGGAAGCCGCCGCGAAAGTGTTCCACAGCGGGCTGGAGATTGTGATGTGCGGGCTGGACGTCACCAACCGGGCGCTGCTGGCGGCGGATTATCTGGCGACGCTGCCGACGCTGAACCAGACCGGTAAAATGCTCCATGCGCTGTTTAGCCACTATCGCAGCGGCAGCATGAGCAGCGGTCTGCGCATGCACGACTTGTGCGCTATTGCGTGGCTGGCCCGCCCGGAACTGTTCACTCTCCAGCCGTGCTTTGTGGCGGTGGAGACGCAGGGGACCTGGACCGCCGGCACCACGGTGGTGGATATCGAAGGGCGACTGGGTCAGCCGGCGAACGCCCAGGTGGCGCTGGATATCGACGTCGAAGGGTTTCAGCGCTGGGCGGCGGAGGTGATTGCCCTGGCGCCGTGATATATCACTCGATTTTCAAGGAGAGAAGCAATGACCTATGGACAGGCGTATTTGAGCGGCTGGAAAGAGACCTTTAATTTTAGCGGACGCGCCAGCCGGCAGCAGTTCTGGACGTTTTTTCTTATCAATGTGCTGATCGCCGCCGCGCCAGTGGCCGCCTGGAGTCTGGCCACCCTTGTTGACCCTCACTACGGGATCCTCAGTTTTGTTGTCATACCCTTTGCGGCGCTGTGGCTGCTGTTGATGGCGCTCCCCCTGCTGGCTGTAGGCTGCCGGCGGATGCATGATATCGGCCGCTCCGGGATCTGGTTTGTGTTGGGAGTTATCATTCCGTGGTTTGCAATTATTTCGCTGGCTCTGTGCTGCCTGCGTTCAGCGCCGGCACCGTCTCGCTGAGATAATCGATCATCGCCCGCATCCTGGCGGGCATATGCTTATCTCCCGCCCACAGTAGCCACAGGTCGCCTGAGTAGCTGCTGATAAATTCCCACTCGGGCAACACCTGCACGATGTCGCCGTTCGCCAGCGCCTCACGGGCGGTGAACAGCGGCAGGCTGCCGATCCCTAAATGCTGTCTGACCGCGTCGAGGCGTACGGCGGTATGGTTGGCGGCGTACCGCCCGTAGGTTTGCACCGTTTCTGTTTTGCCTTCCCGACGGAACTTCCAGCGCGCATCGGCGGGCGTTTCGCCAAGGCTAATGCAGCTATGCGCGCGCAGATCCTGCGGCGTGTACGGCGTACCGTGCTGCTGTAAATAGGCCTCAGTGGCGCAGATAACGTGCCTGATTGGCATCAGCGGTTTGCCATGCAGGCCGGGGGAGGGGGTATCGGTGATGCGTAGCGCCAGATCAATACCGTCATCGATAAAATCGAGAGGGCGATCTTCCAGCCGCAGGCAGACGTCCACCTGCGGGTAGCGGTGGAAAAACGCCATCATCAGCGGGTGGATCACAAAGCGGCCGACGGCTTTCGGGACGCTGAGCGTCAGCTTTCCCTGGGCGACCGTTTGGCGACTGCCTGCGGAATCCATTGCCTGTCGCGCCGCTTCCAGCATCTGCTGGGCATGCTGATATATCGTTTCCCCGGCATCGCTAAGACGCAGCTTGCGGGTGGTACGCTGCAGCAGTTTGCAGCCCATCTCTCGCTCCAGCCGTGAAACGCTGCGGCTAACGGCTGAAGGGGTAATGCCGTTCTGGCGGGCGACGGCGGAGAAGCTGCCCTGGTCGACTATCTGAACGAAAAGAGCGAGGTCGGGCAGGAGGTTCAGATTCATTTGTGCTCCCGAAGCAAGAGTGCATTGGCGGGTGGGGGGATTATCGCTGTCGGCATTAATAATATACTGGGCGGACAGAGAGGAGAATCACTATGACTGAACGGGTTTATTACACCAGCGATGCTACCGACGGGCGCGCCCAGATCATTGCCTGCACTGCAGAAGCGGATGGCCGTTACGCCATCGAACTGGATCGGACGCTGTTTCACCCGCAAGGGGGCGGTCAACCGGCGGACCGTGGATGGATTGCCGGGCAGGTGGTTGAGACGGTGGTTGTGCGCGGCGAAAGGGTGCTGCATATTCTGTCGCAACCCCTTCCCCTCGGTGAAGTGGAGATGAAAATTGATGCCTCCGCGAGACAGCTGCATGCTCGTCTGCATTCTGCCGGCCACCTGCTTGGCCTGGCGGGCGAACAGCTTGGCTGGCAACCGGTGAAAGCGCACCACTGGCCCGGCGAAGGGCGGATAACCTTTGCCAGCAGGAATAGCGCCGCGCTGCCGGACGCCAGTGCGCTACTGGCGCTAGTGAAGGCATGGCAGGCGCAGGACTTACCGCGTCAGGTGACGTTCGCTAATGGCATGCGCAAGGTGGGATTCGGCGAACTGCCAGCCTATCCCTGCGGAGGCACCCACGTCGCCCGTCTGGCGGAGCTGGGCGACATTGTCATTAGTCAGATTAAGATGAAGAAGGGGCAGCTGGTGGTCAGCTACACCCTGGCGTAAGGCTTTCTGCTCTACCGGAAGTATAATGTTTCCATAGCATTTCAATGCTGGTCGGTCGAGTTTGCCAGATTTAGTGCATCTTATTTCTTGAAACCAACAGATGACGAAAACGTCGATTATCGTCTCAGAGAGAGCACCCGCAAAGCACGCATTTCAGCACAATCGTATAGTTTTTACTGATATCGCCCGCCGTTTGTCATAAATTTCTAATTATCGGCGTTTTTGAGTAGCGGCCCGCTGACGGGCTGGTTACTCTGAAAACAATTTACGTAATGTTAACAAAAGAGAATAGCTATGCATGATGCACAAATCCGCGTGGCCATCGCCGGCGCGGGCGGCCGGATGGGACGCCAGTTAATTCAGGCTGCATTGCAGATGGAAGGCGTGGCGCTGGGCGCGGCGCTGGAGCGCGAAGGGTCAAGCCTGGTGGGCAGCGACGCCGGCGAGCTGGCGGGCGCCGGCAAAGCGG
>NZ_GL882831.1:20334-29589 GCF_000195655.1 Klebsiella sp. MS 92-3 | reverse complement strand
GGGGGGGGGGGGGGGGGGGGGGGGGAGCCGCCTGGCGGCGGTAAAAGATGATTTCGACGTGTTGATCGATTTTACCCGCCCGGAAGGCACGCTGAACCATCTGGCGTTTTGCCGCGAGCATGGCAAAGGGATGGTCATCGGCACCACCGGTTTTGACGACGCTGGCAAACAGGCGATTCGCGATGCCGCGCAGGACATTGCCATTGTCTTCGCCGCTAACTTTAGCGTTGGCGTCAATGTCCTGTTGAAGCTGCTGGAGAAGGCGGCGAAGGTGATGGGCGACTATACCGACATCGAAATTATCGAAGCGCACCACCGGCATAAAGTGGATGCGCCGTCAGGCACCGCGCTGGCGATGGGCGAAGCGATCGCCGGGGCATTGAACAAAGATCTTAAGGACTGCGCGGTCTACAGTCGTGAAGGCTACACTGGCGAACGCGTCCCGGGCACCATCGGCTTCGCGACCGTTCGCGCGGGCGATATCGTCGGGGAGCATACGGCAATGTTTGCTGACATCGGTGAGCGTATTGAAATCACCCATAAAGCGTCCAGCCGCATGACCTTTGCAAATGGCGCCGTTCGTTCAGCATTATGGCTGAAAGACAAGAAAAATGGCCTGTTTGATATGCGTGATGTGCTGGATCTGAATAGTTTATAACGATTATTACCCATCGTGATGTGGTTATTGCTATCAATAAGTTATTGATGCAAAGGGCAATATTTTGTTGCCCTTTTTTATTTTTACGTATTAAGGTGGATGTTTTGAGTTTAACGCGTAAAAAATACAGTGTTAGCGTGTTTTTTAGTGAATGAAATGTAAATTTTGACCATCTGGTCCACTTTTTTGCCGAGCATCGCTCTGTTTTACACTCTTCCACATCCGCAAGCGTTTTCTCAGCCAGGTTTGTTGATCTTTTTGGCGTAAAAATCACGTGTTACGCACCAGTGGCGTAAAATGACATTAAAAATCTCCGCTTTAAGTTGACTTTTATCCGACATCTCTCCAGAATGCCGCCGTTTGCCAAAAATCTGCGGGCAACAGATTTGCATTGATTCAGATCGTGTTTATGAATTAATATGCAAATAAAGTGAGTGGATATTCTCTGGAGGATGTTTTGATTAAGTCAGCGCTATTGGTTCTGGAAGACGGAACCCAGTTTCACGGTCGGGCCATCGGGGCAACCGGCACGGCGGTTGGGGAAGTCGTTTTCAATACTTCAATGACCGGTTATCAAGAAATCCTCACTGATCCTTCCTATTCCCGCCAAATCGTCACTCTTACTTATCCTCATATTGGTAATGTCGGCACCAACGCCGCCGATGAAGAATCTTCTCAGGTACATGCGCAGGGTCTGGTTATTCGCGACCTGCCGCTGATTGCCAGCAACTTCCGCAGTACTGAAGACCTCTCTTCTTATCTGAAGCGCCATAACATCGTGGCGATTGCCGATATCGATACCCGCAAGCTGACGCGTCTGCTGCGTGAGAAAGGGGCGCAGAACGGCTGCATCATCGCGGGCGACAGCCCGGATGCCCAGCTGGCGCTGGAAAAAGCGAAAGCGTTCCCGGGCCTGAACGGCATGGACTTGGCGAAGGAAGTGACCACCGCAGAAACCTATAGCTGGACGCAAGGCAGCTGGACCCTGGCGGGCGACCTGCCGGAAGCGAAAGCGGAAAGCGAGCTGCCGTTCCACGTTGTGGCATATGACTTCGGCGCGAAACGCAACATCCTGCGCATGCTGGTTGACCGCGGCTGCCGCCTGACGGTGGTGCCGGCGAAGACCTCCGCCGCGGACGTGCTGGCGCTCAATCCGGACGGTATCTTCCTCTCCAACGGCCCTGGCGACCCGGCGCCGTGCGATTACGCTATCGAGGCGATTGAAAAATTCCTTGAGACCGATATTCCGGTATTCGGCATCTGCCTTGGCCATCAGCTACTGGCGCTGGCGAGCGGTGCCAAGACCATTAAGATGAAGTTCGGCCACCACGGCGGCAACCACCCGGTGAAAGATATTGATAACAACGTGGTGATGATCACTGCCCAGAACCACGGTTTCGCCGTAGATGAGGCGACGCTGCCGGCCAACCTGCGCGTGACCCATAAGTCGCTGTTCGACGGCACCCTGCAGGGGATCCATCGTACCGACAAACCGGCGTTCAGCTTCCAGGGGCACCCTGAAGCGAGCCCGGGGCCGCACGATGCCGCGCCGCTGTTCGACCACTTTATCGAGTTAATTGAGCTCTACCGTCAGTCCGCGAAATAATCAGAACCTGTTTATGTTCTGCTGTGCTCGGGAATACGGCGTTAAAAATTTGTTCAAAATGCTCATTTACGTTTTGTAAACTGCGCTTTCTCACAAATTTTTTCCTTGTCTACCCATCGCTCGCGACGACCATAAACAGGTTCTTCGGAGAAGAAAGCAATGCCAAAACGTACAGACATAAAAAGTATCCTGATTCTGGGCGCGGGCCCGATTGTTATCGGTCAGGCGTGTGAGTTTGACTACTCCGGCGCCCAGGCGTGTAAAGCGCTGCGCGAAGAGGGCTACCGCGTTATCCTGGTGAACTCTAACCCGGCGACCATCATGACCGACCCGGAAATGGCCGATGCCACCTACATCGAGCCGATTCACTGGGAAGTGGTGCGTAAAATCATCGAAAAAGAGCGCCCGGATGCGGTGCTGCCGACCATGGGCGGCCAGACGGCGCTGAACTGCGCGCTCGAGCTGGAGCGTCAGGGGGTACTGGCTGAATTCGGCGTGACCATGATTGGTGCCACCGCCGATGCGATTGATAAAGCCGAAGACCGTCGCCGTTTCGATATCGCAATGAAAAAAATCGGCCTCGACACCGCGCGCTCTGGTATCGCCCACACGATGGAAGAGGCGCTGGCGGTTGCCGCCGACGTTGGTTTCCCGTGCATCATCCGTCCGTCCTTCACCATGGGCGGCACCGGCGGCGGTATCGCCTATAACCGCGAAGAGTTCGAAGAAATTTGCGAACGCGGCCTGGATCTCTCTCCGACCAACGAACTGCTGATCGATGAATCGCTGATCGGCTGGAAAGAGTACGAGATGGAAGTGGTGCGCGATAAGAACGATAACTGCATCATCGTCTGCTCCATCGAAAACTTCGACGCCATGGGGATCCACACCGGTGACTCCATCACCGTTGCCCCGGCGCAGACCCTGACCGACAAAGAGTACCAGATCATGCGTAACGCCTCGATGGCGGTGCTGCGTGAAATCGGCGTCGAAACCGGCGGCTCTAACGTGCAGTTCGCGGTCAACCCGAAAAACGGTCGCCTGATCGTTATCGAAATGAACCCGCGCGTCTCCCGCTCCTCGGCGCTGGCCTCTAAGGCCACCGGCTTCCCGATTGCTAAAGTGGCAGCCAAGCTGGCGGTAGGTTATACCCTTGACGAGCTGATGAACGACATCACCGGCGGCCGCACCCCGGCTTCCTTTGAACCGTCCATCGACTACGTGGTCACTAAAATCCCACGCTTTAACTTTGAAAAATTCGCCGGCGCCAACGACCGTCTGACCACTCAGATGAAGTCTGTCGGCGAAGTGATGGCGATTGGTCGTACCCAGCAGGAATCCTTGCAGAAAGCGCTGCGCGGTCTGGAAGTGGGCGCTACCGGCTTCGACCCGAAAGTGAGCCTCGACGACCCGGAAGCGCTGACCAAAATCCGCCGCGAGCTGAAAGATGCCGGCGCTGAGCGTATCTGGTATATCGCTGACGCGTTCCGCGCGGGCCTCTCGGTTGACGGCGTCTTCAACCTGACCAACATCGACCGCTGGTTCCTGGTACAGATTGAAGAGCTGGTCCGTCTGGAAGAGAAAGTGGCGGAAGTGGGCATCAACGGCCTCGACGCTGACTTCCTGCGCACCCTGAAGCGTAAAGGCTTTGCCGATGCGCGTCTGGCGAAGCTGGCGGGCGTGCGGGAAGCGGAAATCCGCAAGCTGCGCGACCAGTATGACCTGCACCCGGTCTACAAGCGCGTGGACACCTGCGCTGCGGAATTTGCTACCGATACCGCCTACATGTACTCCACTTATGAAGAAGAGTGTGAGTCCAACCCGTCCGTTGACCGCGATAAAATCATGGTCCTCGGCGGCGGCCCGAACCGTATCGGTCAGGGTATCGAATTCGACTACTGCTGCGTACACGCCTCGCTGGCGCTGCGCGAGGACGGTTACGAGACCATCATGGTCAACTGTAACCCGGAAACCGTCTCTACCGACTACGACACCTCCGACCGTCTGTATTTTGAGCCGGTGACCCTGGAAGACGTGCTGGAAATCGTGCGCATCGAGAAGCCAAAAGGCGTTATCGTTCAGTACGGCGGCCAGACCCCGCTGAAGCTGGCTCGTGCCCTGGAAGCTGCCGGCGTGCCGGTTATCGGTACCAGTCCGGACGCTATCGACCGGGCGGAAGACCGTGAGCGCTTCCAGCACGCGGTTGACCGTCTGAAGCTGAAGCAGCCGGCGAACGCCACCGTCACCGCCATTGAGCAGGCGGTAGAGAAAGCGAAAGAGATTGGCTACCCGCTGGTGGTGCGTCCGTCTTATGTGCTCGGCGGCCGGGCGATGGAGATCGTCTATGACGAGCAGGATCTGCGCCGCTACTTCCAGACCGCGGTCAGCGTCTCCAACGACGCGCCGGTGCTGCTGGATCGCTTCCTCGACGATGCGATTGAAGTGGATGTCGATGCCATCTGCGATGGCGAAATGGTGCTGATTGGCGGCATCATGGAGCATATCGAGCAGGCAGGCGTTCACTCCGGCGACTCCGCCTGTTCCCTGCCGGCCTACACCCTGAGCAAAGAGATTCAGGATGTAATGCGCGAGCAGGTGCAGAAGCTGGCCTTCGAGCTGCAGGTTCGCGGCCTGATGAACGTCCAGTTCGCGGTGAAAGATAACGAAGTTTATCTGATTGAGGTCAACCCGCGTGCGGCGCGTACCGTACCGTTCGTCTCCAAAGCCACCGGCGTACCGCTGGCGAAAGTGGCGGCGCGCGTGATGGCCGGTAAGACACTGGCGCAGCAGGGCGTGACCAAAGAGATCATCCCGCCGTACTACTCGGTGAAAGAGGTGGTCCTGCCGTTCAATAAATTCCCGGGCGTTGACCCGCTGTTAGGGCCAGAAATGCGCTCCACCGGGGAAGTGATGGGCGTCGGCCGCACCTTTGCCGAAGCGTTCGCCAAAGCGCAGCTGGGCAGCAACTCGACCATGAAGAAACAGGGTCGCGCGCTGCTCTCCGTCCGCGAAGGCGATAAAGAGCGCGTGGTTGACCTGGCGGCGAAGCTGCTGAAGTTTGGCTTCGAGCTGGATGCGACTCACGGTACGGCGATTGTGCTGGGTGAAGCGGGCATTAACCCGCGTCTGGTGAACAAGGTGCATGAAGGTCGTCCGCACATTCAGGACCGCATCAAGAATGGCGAATATACCTACATCATCAACACCACCGCAGGTCGCCAGGCGATTGAAGACTCCAAGCTGATTCGCCGCAGCGCGCTGCAGTACAAAGTGCATTACGACACCACCCTGAACGGCGGCTTTGCCACCGCGATGGCGCTGAACGCTGACGCCACCGAGAAGGTGATTTCGGTGCAGGAAATGCACGCGCAAATCACTAAATAAGCTTCCCGGCCTGGCCGGATAGCAACAATCCTGGGCTGACGACATCGTCAGCCTATTTTTTTTAGCCGCAGCCATCTTCAGAGAGTTCTGCTTTTAACCCCCTGTCGGGTCAGGCTAACTATAGTTAGCACCATAACGATACCTATTGATGAAAAGACAGGAGGATACAATGCGGAACAATATTCTGGTGGCATCCGCACTGGCAGCGACGGCAATCATGTTCGTGGCCGGCTGCTCATCGAATCAGTCGATCAAAACCACCGACGGCAAGACCATTGTCACCAGCGGCAAACCGCAGGTGGATGATGACACCGGCCTTGTCTCATACAAAAATGCCGAAACCGGCCGCGTGGAGCAGATTAACCGCGACCAGGTGAAGTCCATGGACGAGCTGGATAACTAAGGCCTGACGTTAACCCTCAGGGCGCGCGTTGCGTAAGCCATCGCGACATAAATCACAGTTATCATTGTAAGCGGTTCGCTTAACTGTCTACACTCTTGCTGATTACGACAAGAGCAAACGCAGGCCAATCAATGATTCTGATAATTTATGCGCATCCTTATCCGCAGCATTCTCATGCGAATAAGCGAATGCTTGAACAGGCAGGGACGCTTGAAGGCGTAGAGATACGCTCCCTCTATCAACTCTATCCCGACTTTAATATCGATGTCGCCGCCGAGCAGGCGGCGCTGGCCCGTGCCGATCTGGTTATCTGGCAGCATCCTATGCAGTGGTATAGCGTACCGCCGCTGCTCAAGCTGTGGATGGACAAGGTGCTGTCGCACGGCTGGGCCTATGGTCACAACGGTATTGCCCTGCGCGGTAAATCGCTGATGTGGGCGGTGACCACCGGCGGCGGTGAAAGCCACTTCGACATCGGCTCATTCCCCGGTTTTCCGGTGCTGGCGCAGCCGTTGCAGGCAACCGCGCTTTACTGCGGAATGAAATGGCTGCCGCCGTTCGCTATGCACTGCACCTTTATCTGCGATGATGAAACGCTGCAGGCGCAGGCCCGCCGCTATCGTCAACGCTTAATCGACTGGCAGGAGGCACACCAGAATGGATAGCCATACGCTGATACAGGCGTTGATTTACCTCGGCGCCGCGGCGCTGATTGTGCCCATCGCCGTCCGTCTGGGGCTTGGGTCAGTGCTGGGCTATCTCATCGCCGGCTGTATTATCGGCCCGTGGGCGCTGCGGCTGGTGACCGATGCCGAGGCGATTCTGCACTTTGCCGAGATTGGCGTGGTGCTGATGTTGTTCGTCATTGGTCTGGAGCTCGATCCGCAGCGCTTATGGAAGCTGCGCGCCTCGGTGTTTGGCGGCGGCGCACTACAGATGGTGGCCTGCGGGGTGTTGCTCGGCCTGTTCTGCATGCTGCTGGGCCTGCGCTGGCAGGTGGCCGAGCTGATTGGTATGACTCTGGCGCTTTCCTCAACCGCGATCGCTATGCAGGCGATGAATGAGCGCAATCTGACGGTGTCGCAGATGGGGCGCAGCGCCTTCGCGGTGCTGCTGTTCCAGGATATCGCCGCGATCCCGCTGGTGGCGATGATCCCGCTGCTGGCGGCCAGCGGCGGCGCCACTTCGCTGATGGCTTTTGCCCTCTCCGCGCTGAAAGTGGCCGCAGCGCTGGCGCTGGTGGTGGTCCTTGGGCGCTATCTGACCCGCCCGCTGCTGCGCTTTGTCGCCCGTTCCGGCCTGCGCGAAGTGTTCAGCGCCGTGGCCCTGTTCCTGGTCTTCGGCTTTGGCTTATTGCTGGAAGAGGTGGGGCTGTCGATGGCGATGGGGGCGTTTCTCGCCGGGGTGCTGCTGGCCAGCTCCGAATATCGTCATGCGCTGGAGAGTGATATTGAGCCGTTCAAAGGGCTGCTGCTGGGGCTGTTCTTTATCGGCGTCGGCATGTCGATTGATTTCGGCACCCTGGTCACCCATCCGCTGCGCATTGTGATTTTGCTGGTCGGTTTCCTGGCGATAAAAATGCTGATGCTGTGGCTTATCGCCAGGCCGCTTGGCGTACCGCGCGCCCAGCGCCGCTGGTTTGCGGTGCTGCTGGGGCAGGGGAGTGAGTTCGCGTTTGTGGTGTTTGGCGCCGCGCGGATGGCGGATGTACTGGACGGCGAATGGGCAAAAGCGTTGACCCTGGCGGTGGCCCTGTCGATGGCGGCAACCCCCATTCTGCTGGTGCTGCTGACCCGTCTGGAGAAATCGTCCAGCGGCCAGGCGCGTGATGCTGACGAGATTGATGAAGAGCAGCCGCGGGTGATTGTCGCCGGCTTTGGCCGCTTCGGGCAGATTGCCGGGCGATTGCTGCTCTCGAGCGGGGTGAAGATGGTGATCCTCGATCATGACCCGGACCATGTCGATACCCTGCGCAAATTTGATATGAAGGTTTTCTACGGCGATGCCACCCGGGTCGATCTGCTGGAGTCGGCCGGGGCCGAAAAGGCGGAAGTGCTGATCAATGCCATTGACGATCCGCACGTCAGCCTGGAGCTGGTGGCGAGGGTAAAAGAGCATTTTCCGCATCTGCAGATCATCTCCCGCGCCCGCGATGTCGACCATTACATTCAGCTGCGCCAGGCTGGCGTCGAGGCCCCGGAGCGTGAAACCTTCGAGGCGGCGCTGAAGTCCGGCCGAATGACGCTGGAGGCGCTGGGGCTCGGCGCCTATGAAGCGCGCGAGCGGGCCGATCTGTTCCGTCGATTCAACCTGCAGATGGTCGAAGAGATGGTGGCGATGGCGGAAAACGATGCCGCGTCGCGGGTGGCGGTCTTCAAGCGGACCAGCGATATGCTGACCGGCATCATCAACGAAGATCGTCATCATCTGTCGCTGGTGCAGCGTCATGGCTGGCAGGGTACGGAAGAGGGCAGGCACACCGGGGATATCGCCGATGAGCCGGAAAATAAGCCCTCAGCCTGAGGCTGACCAGTAACATTTTGTTTTCGTTTGGATCCTCTTCTGGCGGCCCACGGTGTGAACGTGGGCTTGCCAGCAAATCAGAAAATTTTCTTATTCTTTACCCTCCGGCCAGTCGACGAAGTTGTACGCTTTCCGTATAGTGGCGACAATTTTTTGCACTCGGGAATGAATGAATGATCAGTCTGATTGCGGCGTTAGCGGTAGATCGCGTCATTGGTATGGAAAACGCCATGCCATGGAACCTGCCTGCCGATCTCGCCTGGTTCAAACGCAACACGTTAAATAAGCCGGTGGTGATGGGGCGTCTGACCTGGGAATCCATTGGGCGCCCATTGCCGGGGCGTAAAAATATCGTGATCAGCAGCAAACCCGGCAGCGACGATCGCGTGCAGTGGGTCTCCTCCGTAGAAGAAGCAATTGCCGCCTGCGGCGATGTGGAAGAGATTATGGTGATCGGCGGCGGCCGGGTGTATGAGCAGTTCCTGCCGAAAGCGCAGAAGCTCTACTTGACCCATATTGATGCGGAAGTGGAAGGCGATACCCATTTCCCGGATTACGATCCGGACGAATGGGAGTCGGTGTTCAGCGAGTTTCATGACGCCGACGCGCAGAACTCCCATAGCTACTGCTTTGAGATCCTCGAACGCCGTTAAGCGGGCAGGATAGCGATAAAAAAACCCC
>NZ_GL882831.1:19985-20202 GCF_000195655.1 Klebsiella sp. MS 92-3 | reverse complement strand
GGGGGGGGGGGGGGGTTTTTCTTTTGCATGAATTGCGCGACGATGGCGCACTCAGTATCTCGTCATGTTTCCCGTCGCGGGCTTCGTCTTCTTTCTGAAGCGCTCCCCGGAGCGACAAATAGCACTTAAACGTAGGTCGGGTAAGGCGTTAGCCGTCACCCGACACAAAAGTGGCTCCGCGCCCGCAGTTCTTGCCCGGCGGCGCTGCGCTTGCGCG